>JAFSPW010000016.1 GCA_017451295.1 Clostridia bacterium | reverse complement strand
GCAGTCGGCGAGCAAATTCTGCGTTGGTTCCATGAGGAGAATCGCAGATTGACTGGGGACCGTCAATCAAGATTTGACGAAGCAGAACCGGCACAGAAGGTGCCGCCCAATGTGCATGGGTTAGGCGTGGATTAGTATTACTACGCTCGGGATGACAGGGCTTTCTGAACGGCCCCTTTTTTCACCAGGCATTCTCGAGAACAAAGCTGTCCCGGTCGGTGTCCGTATAGTAGTTGTAATCCTCCAGGTAGGGGGAGTAGGTCACAATCTCCAGGCTCCGGTTCTGGGGGACGAAGGTGAGAATCCGCAGATACCCCAGCCCCTTCTTTTTGTCGTCCTGGAAGTTGTACATCATGGCGTTGACAAAGTGACCGGGGCCGTAGTCGATACTCCAGCGGGCGGAGCCGTCGTTGTGGCCGCAGAGGACAAGATAGGGGTGGGGGCATTGGCTGAGCAGCTGCTCTTCCACCTTCTTGCCCATGGCGGTGAGCCCGCCCTTGTCCGTCAAAAAGCTGTGGACCAGCAGGATGACGGGCAGGTCCGGGTGCCCGTCCAGCACCTCCTTGGCCCAGGGCAAGAACCCGTCCTCCACCTGCCAGCCCAGCCCCAGCAGCAAAAAGGTGCTGCCCCCGGCCGATAGGGTGTCGTACCAGCACACCCCGTCCCGGTAGAGCTTTTTTGCCTCCTGCACGGTGCAAAACGCATAGGACAGGAACTTTTCATACTCCGCCTTGTCCGCCCCCACGTCGTGGTTCCCCGCCACGCACCAGATGGGCAGACGGCCATCGAGCAGCCCCAGAGCGCCCTGGGCGTTGTCCCAATGGCGCTGCAGGTGCCGGTTGTCCACAATGTCGCCCGTCATCAGCACCCCCAGGGCGTTGAGCTTGTTTCGCTCGTTTGCCATATAGGTGAACATGGCGTGGAAAATCTTGGGGTACTTATAGGCATAGACCTGGGTGTCGCTGACAAAATACAGCGAGAAGGGGGTGGGCACCGCCGTAGCCGTGGGGGAGGGCGTAGCCCGGGGAATCACCGTCTTATAGGCCGTAGCCCCCGGGACCAGCAGCAGGGGCTCCACGAGCGTGGGCGGTTCCTCGCTCACCGCCACGGACACGGGCAGCGGCGTTTGCCGGGTGCTGATAAACCGGGCCTTTTTCTCCGGGCTGCAGCGAAAGATGGGGAGCATGACCAGCAGCAGCACGCTCATGGACAGCAGACGAAAACGGGTCATAAGGTTCCTCCTTCCTTTGGTGCAGGGAGCATAGCACACGGAATTTGACAAAGGATGGTTTCGGCAAAAGTAGACCCAAAGCAGATAAGGTCCCAACTTTTTTATTAAATATGGATTTTTGCCCTTGTTTTCATTCCCATTTTATGGCTTAATTAAATGAGGGAGTCTTCCCGGAATATGACCGATAAGGGGAATGGATATGAAAGGGCTTTTTAAGTGGCTGAACAAGACCAAGGTGTTCCGCGACCTGACGCCGCAGGAATTCTCTTGGGTGCTGTACGATGTGGGCAACTCGGCCTATACCATGCTGGCTTGCTCTCTGATTCCCATCTGGTTTAAGGAACTGGCCATCAAATATGCCGTCGATCCCATCAAGGATGAAGCGGGGACCGTTATTCAAGAAGGCGTTGCGGCGGCAGGATACCTGACCGGAAGCGATGCGACGGCCTATTACGCGCTGGCCATCTCCATCGTCACCATTGTGGTGGCGCTGCTGGGACCCATCATGGGCGCTCTGGCGGACAGGAAGGAGACCAAGAAGCTTTTCTTCCAAACCGCCGTTGCCGCCGGGGTCATCGGCTGCATCCTCAACAGCTTCGCCTGGAGCTGGCTGGTGTTCCTGGTGTTCTTCGTGCTCACCAAGATTCTCTACCAGGCTTCCCTCACCTTCTATGACTCCATGCTAAACGACGTTACCCAAGAGGACAGAATGGACGAGGTGTCCTCCTATGGCTATGCCTGGGGCTATATCGGCTCCTGCATCCCCTTCCTCGTCGCCATGGTCGCCTACATCCTGGGGGGCGGCGGCGGCATCCTCAAGACCCCCCTGTTCCCGGCGCAGGTGGGCCGCATCATTGGCTTCGTGGTCACCGGCGGCTGGTGGCTGCTGGTCACGCTGCCGCTCATTCGGAACTATAAGCAGAAGAACTATGTGGAGACCTCCCGGACCACCATCGGGGGCGTGTTCAAGAAGATCCTCGGCACCATCAAAAAGATCGCCACCCACGACAAGAAGGTCCTGTTCTTCCTCATCGCCTTCTTCCTGTATATCGACGGCGTGGGCACCATCATCGATAACTGCATCAACATCGGCACCGACCTGGGCCTCAACACCGTGGGCCAGGTGGTGTTCCTGCTGGCCACCCAGGTGGTGGCGTGGGTCGGCTCATTGGTGTTTGCCAAGCTCAGCAAAAAGCATAAGACCGTGCCCCTGATCTTGATCTGCATCGCGGGCTACTTCGCGGTCTGCCTCTATGCGCTGACGCTCCACTCCCTGCTGGACTTCGGCATCCTGGCCTTCGGCGTGGGCTGCTTCCAGGGCTCCATCCAGTCCCTGTCCCGGTCCTACTACTCCAAGATTATTCCCCCGGAGAACTCCGGCGAATACTTCGGCATCTACGACATCTTTGCCAAGGGTGCTTCCTTCCTGGGCTCCGCCGTCATCGCCGCCGTGAAGCTGGCCGGCGGCACCATCAACATCGCCGTGGCATCCCTGGCGGTGTTCTTCGCCCTGGGCTTTGTGTTCCTGGTGGTCTCCTCCAGGCAAAAGAGCCTCAGCCGATAAGGACCGCCAGGCGAGGCGCCAGACCATTTGCGGCAAATATAATTGAATAATACGCATAGGAAGAAAAGGCTCCAGCCTTTTCTTTCTATTATGTGCCGCAAATTAGCCATCCTCTTTGACGGTCCCGTGCATGTGCACAAACCCGGCCCCTTTTTGTTGAAATCTCATACAAAAGCCGATATAATGTACCCATGAGCAAAGCGGCAAAAAAAGTCCTTTATACAGCGCTCCTTGCAATCCTGCTCCTGGCCCTGCTGGGCTGCGGGCAGGGGGAGGTGACGGCCGCTCCCCTGCAGACCCCGGCGCCTACGGCAGTACCGACAGCGACGGCGCGGGAGGCGGGGGAGATTGCCCCTCTGCAGGCAGTGGCAGTAACCAGTCTGCTCGATAGCCAGGGTCGGGGCCTTGATATGACAGAGGTGTGCCGCCGGGTCCACTTTGAACGGGACCGAACCGCAAAAGAACTCTTTGGTAACACTTACGTTGCAAAAAAGACGAATCTATCCTTTATAGTATACCCCCAGGGCTTCGGGCATACAAACTGTTATCGGGCGGTCTACCGCCTGACGGACACGCAGACGCAGAAGGAGTGCTGCTTCACCGTGGATGTGTGGGATGTATGCTACGACGGGGAGACCGTGACCCACGGCAAAAGCGAAGCCGTCCTCTTTGATACCCTGGCCGAAGCCCAAAGTACCCAGGTCGAAACCCTCCTGGGTGCAGCGGTGACCCCCCTTCCCGGAGGCGGTCCGGTGGTCCTGGAGGGAAGCGGTCTGGACGGCAACGGCTGCGTCCGCTTTCCCGGCCTGCCCGTGAGCCACCTTGCCCCTGACGGCAGGCTCTGGGCTCCCACCATGGACCCCCTGACGGCGGCGGAGGTCTGGTCCTTGACGGGCAACGGCACCACTACCCGGGGGGAACTGGTGGCCCTGGCCCGGGAGGAGATTCTCAATCGGCACCGGGACGGCACGCCCTTCACCCCTGCGGAGGAAGGAAACCTTGCCCTATTGGAGCAGGTGTGGGACCTGCTGGAAAACTGACTTTGGAGGTACACCCATGAAAACCATTCGCACCGTCATCGCCACCCTTTCCGGGGTGCTGCTGCTATACGCCCTGCTGGCCCTGCTCAGCGTTCGGGGGGACTGGGCCTTTATTCAGCGGACCGTTTACCAGGCCTTCGACCAAACCTTCGTGGTGGCCCTGGTCATGGGGGTGGCCCTGCTGCTTATCGCCATCATCTTCTCCGTGGCCATATTTAGTACCGACGAGGGGGACGAGGAGGAGGACGAGGACGACGGGGACCTGCCCCTGCCCGCCCCCCAGCCTAAGCCCAAGCGGGACAAGGCCGCCTTCCAGCCCCCGGCCCACCGCCAGATGCAGCGGCCCGAGCCTAAGCCCGAGCCTAAGCCCGAGCCTAAGCCCGAGCCCAAACCGGAGCCCAAGCCGGAACCCAAACCGGAACCTAAGCCCGAGCCCAAGCCCGAGCCCAAACCGGAGCCCAAGCCGGAGCCCAAACCGGAGCCTAAGCCGGAGCCCAAGCCCGAGCCCAAGCCTGAGCCGAAAAGGGACACCTTCTTCTGCATCTACTGCGGCGGTCCCGTGGCAAAGGATGCCAACCAGTGCCCCCATTGCGGCAAGCACCTGTGAGGCGGCCCATGAAGCGCAAGGAAAAGGACGGCCTGTTCTGGCTGTTGACGGTGCTGTTAGGGCTGGTGGTCCTGGTGGCGGGGCTGATCGTGAGCCTGGGGTACTATGCCCGGGGCTATAACCTGCGGGCGGTGGATATGCGCCAGTTTGCCCGGGTGGAGAAGGAGGAGCAGGTGTACACCGTGTCCGTGGATGCGGATGCCATCGTCCGCGCCTTCCATCTGCCGGACCCCAAGACCCGACCTTTGGACCTGAGCCGCTACCCGGATGTGGCGGCGGTGTACTCCCTCACCTTCCTGGTGGAGCCGGTGGAGGAGGGCTGGCACATTCAGACCGCCAGCGATCGGCCGGATGTGGCGGAGGATTTACATAACGGTGGCCTAAAGCTCACCCACACGGAATGGACCTGGACGAAGGAACAGATGCAGGCGGTCTATGAGCAGGGCCTCGAGTACCCTCGCCGCATCAGCGTCCAGCGGTTCATCCGCTGCAGTAAGAACGATCAGGGAGCCTATGTGCTCACCCTGGACAACGAGCGGCTGCTGCGGGTCTGCGAGCTTTCGGAGGACAGCCCCGGTTATGGGGCCATCCTGAGCCTGGGCTGCTATGTGACCCCTACGGACACGGGCTTTCTGGTGGAGACCAGCAGCACGCTGGAGAATGTGTCGGAGCTGCTGGCGGCTGCCGGCGTTCGGCTCACGGACACCACCTGGACCTATACCCTGGAGGAGGCGGAAGCCCTCTATGAGCTGACACAGGCGGAGTTGACGGCAGCGGCCCCTGCCCCCACGGCGGAGCCCACCGCAGAGCCCACGGCGGCCCAAGGGCTGCTCACCAGCTTATACCATGTGAACCAGGTCCCCTATCGCCGAGCCATACAGGAGGCCAAGAAGGAGCGCTATGGCAAGCTCCTGAATAGCAGCCAGGTGGTGGGGGAGTGGTTCTTTGTGGCCAAGGAAGCGGCCGCCCGGCCCGGCAACTGTTTCCGGCTCCTATATGAGATTGCCACCGATGCAGGGAAGGAATACCTTCTGGCCAGCCTCTATGACATACAGCCGGACATGGCCCCTACGGCGGCCCAGGTCACCTTGCAAAAGGTTGCCTCCCTCCAGGAGGGTTCCTTTAACGGGGACCTGCCGGCAGACGGCTTCACGGCCTATACCCTTCACGGGGGGAGCCTCGTCTTTGCAGAGGATAAGGGGGCTTCTCCCTTTTCAAGCGACGGCCTGGTGTTTCCCGACAGCCTGACCCGGCCGTTGACGGAGGCGGATATCTGTAGCCTCCCCACCCGGGAGGATTTGACCCTCTTGCAGGTGCTGGGCTATGCCCGCAACGAGATCTTCGCCCGCTGCGGCAACCGCTTCTCCGATACCAGCGTGTATACCAGGTTTTATGCCAACTACCCCTGGTTCCAGCCCAAGGGCAGCATCACCCTGGGGGCCATCAGGGAAAGCTATCCCGTGGCGGCAGAGAATGTGGACTTTATCCGCAGCATGGAAAAGCTGCTGTCGGAAGGATAATTCGTGCAACCCAACGCCCCGTTGCAGGGTGTTATGAACAGAGAGGAGTTTGCTGTGGAAGCTAACCAAACCCAGGCCCCGGTGGCCCTCGGCCTGGAGGAGCTGTACCGGGCCTACGGGGAGATGGTCTACCGCCTGGCCCTCATACGCACCCGGAACAAGGCGGATGCGGAGGATGTGCTCCAGGATGTGTTCTTTCGCTGCCTTCGGCGACAGCCGGATTTCAGGGACCGGGAGCACCAGAAGGCCTGGCTCATCACCGCCGCCCTTAATTCCACCAAGAGCCTGCTGACCACCGCCGCCCGCCGCCATGAGACCGGGCCGGAAGCCCTGGACAACAGGAGCACGGAAGCGGAGCTGCTTAGCCCCGTCTATGAGGCGGTGCTGCGGCTGCCGGAGAAGTATCGCACGGCGGTCCATCTCTTTTACTATGAGGGCTATTCCGTGGAGGAGATTGGAAAGCTCACCGGCACCAAGGCTTCCACGGTGAAATCCCACCTGCACCGGGCCCGGGAGGCTCTGCGCCGGGAACTGAAGGAGGAAAACGGGGATGTTTGAAAAGGAATACATACAGGCGGTGGACAAAATCCATCCCCGGGAGGATATGCTGGAACGGCTGCAGGAGAACTGGGCCAAGGAGCAGCCCAAACCCCAGAATAAGCTGGTACCGTTTCCCGCCTGGCTGAAGGGCCTGAGCGTGGCCGCGGGTCTGGTGCTGTGCGTGGGCTTAGGGGTGGGAGGCGCCTTGCTCCTTTCCCCCAAGGGCCGTTTTGCGGCGCCCCAAGCCGCTGAGGCTCCTATGCTGATGGAGAGCAAGGCGGCGGTGACCTCGGCAGAATCGGCAGAATACGAGTATGCCATAGAGGAAGCCGCCATAGAGGAAGCCGCCATAGAGGAGGCCCCGGCCATGGGGGCTGCCCCCGCCGAGCTTACGACACAGGACGTTTTAGCCGCCGTCACCCCCCTTGAGAAGGGGGCAGAGGCGTTTGCACCCCGGGGGAAGGTGCTTCAAAGCGAGGGGGACTTGCTGGCGGCCTTTGATCCCGCCACGGCCCAGATTCATTGGGTCAGCCGCAAGGCCAACAGCCTCAAGGAGGAGATGACCCTGACCCTCAACCGTGGCCGGGGGGAGATTGTGGATGCCTTCTGGCACAGCGCCCAGGTGCTGGCATTGGAGCAGCAGCCGGATATGACCGTGCTGTTGCCCTTTGATGTGACCAATGTGCTGGAGCCTCGCATCGGTGGGGAGCTAAGCCAAAGCGGCTCCCTTCGCTGGGCGGGTCCGGACGGATACCGGTTCTATGTGGTCACGGACTTTGTCCCCACGGAGCAAACCCCCGTGCCGCTTATCAACGGGGAACCCCTGGCCCTGCAAAACATCTCCCTGGAGGGAGGCCCTGCCGCATCCCTTACCGTGGTCACGGTCTATGACCCCACCGTGGGCGGCTTTGCGGAAGCCTATGCCATGCTGGGACAGGAGGGCTTGCCCCTGCTTGAACCCCTGCCCACGCCTGCTGCCGGGACCGTGCCGGAAGGGGCCGAGCTGTTAGCCTATGAGGAAGCCACAGGCCGCTTTTTAACATTGGAGGGGGACAGGATTTGCCTCTATACCCTTTTAGATGGCACGGCCGCCCTAAGCGGCACCTTGCCCCTCTCTCCCACGGAGGGGGACGGGGCGCTGGCCGCCTTCTTAGAGGATGGGGTCCTGGTGTTCCATGGCAGCGGCGCCATTCTGTGCAACGGGAAGTTGGCAAGGCTCTACACCTTGCGGTACTGAATTTGCTGTAATATAATGATAAAGATCATTAAAGGGGGACAACATGCATGATTATCATCGGCATCTGCGGTGCATCCGGCAGCGGCAAAAGCACCCTGGCCAAGCGGATAAAGGAAGCCCTGTCCTGCAGCTGTGAAATCATCGGTCAGGACTGCTACTATAAGAGCTTTCCCCAGCTGCCCTTTGAGGAGCGGGTTCACCTGAATTATGACGACCCCAACATCTTCGATTATGACGAGATGATAGGGGATTTGGACACCCTGTCCGCCGGGCAGCCCATCACCAAAAAGGGGTACAACTATGCCATGCACCTCAGGGAGGATTCTCAGGAGCTGATTTATCCTCCGGAGGTGCTGATTTTAGAGGGCATCCACATCTTCTACGACAAGCGGCTCTGCGAGCGTATGTCGCTCAAGGTCTATATGCAGGTGGATATTGACGTGTGCCTCCTGCGCCGCATCTTTAGGGACATCAAGAAGCGGGGCCGCACCATCGACAACATCTCCGAGCAGTACCTGGCCACCGTGAAGCCCATGTTTGAAAAGTATGTGCAGAACTATATCAACGATGCGGACTTCGCCATCATGCGGGGCGGCAAAAACAAGATGGCCATCGACGCCATCTCGGCGTATCTGACCACCAAGGTCCTGGCCGAGCGCTTTGAAATGGAAAGCGCCCTGAAGCTCCATGAGCCGGGGGAGAAGGTAGAGTGAATCACCGAAAAAAGAATAGAGATACAGGGGATTGGTGTATGGCCAATCCCTTTTTACAGTTCTTCCTGCACCTTTCTTTCAAGAAAGGCGCAAGAAACCTGCACCCATTGGCGTATTCATGGTGAAAGGAGATGAAGTCATGGAAAAAAGAAAGGAAGCGTACCTAAGCCAGGGAGACATCGTTCGCCTGGTGGAGGTCTATTCCGATATGCTGCTGAGAATCGCCCTGAACCGGGTCAAAAGCATGGTGGCGGCGGAGGACGTGGTGCAGACGGTCTTTGAAAAGCTCATGGAGAAACGGCCCCGGTTCACCTCGCCGGAGCACGAAAAGGCCTGGCTCATTCGCACCGCCATCAACCTGTGTTTGAGCGATTTGCGGGCTCAGAGCCGCCATAGGCAGGAGCCGTTAGACGAGAATCTGGCGGTGAGCCTGGGGGAGGAGACCTTCGAAGTCCTCTCGGCCGTTCAAGCCCTGCCGGTACCGGATAGATACGCCGTGTATCTCTATTACTATGAGGGCTATGCCATCAAGGAGATTGCCCGCATGCTGGGGGAGCCGGAGGGCACCGTAGCCGCCCGCCTGAGCCGGGCCAGAAAGAAACTCAAACGCCTGTTGGAAGGAGGAGACTATGGACAGATACAGCAACGCCTTTGACAACATCGAAGCCTCGAACCGGCTCAAAACCCGGCTCATGGAGAATATGCAGCAGCACAACGAAAGGGAGCCGGGGCAGAGGACCATCCCCTTCCGTTCCCTCCCCAAGCGGACGCTGATGGTGCTCATCGCCGCCGTGATTCTGCTCATGGCCGGCACGGCCCTGGCCGTTGGCCTTTCCGCCATGGCCGCCGCCCGGAACCGGTCCGCCCAGGCCGTGGCCGGGTATCAGGCGGTGCTGGAGGGGCAGGGCGATACCACCGGGGAGCTGCCCGGCCCCAGTCCCTATATCACCTATACCCAGTTTATAACCGACCAAGAGGGACAATGGCTCCCGGCCGAGCTGCCGGATGTGAACCTCACCGCCCAGGTGGGCGAGTTTACGGTGCGGCTCGAGAATTTGGAGTACAACCGGGAGTATCGGCGCCTGGCCGGGTATCTGTGGGTGGAGGCACAGAACCCCATGCCCTACGGTCTTGCGGACCTTCGCCTGTCCCTCAACGGCGGCGAGCCCATCAAGACCCTTTCCGAGCTGCAATTTGAGCAGGACGGCGGCGGCGCTCGCCCCACGCCCCAGCCCGTGGCCAACTGGGACTTTGACACCATGGATGAAACCTGGCTCACCTTCCCTCTGGAGGAGAACCCCTTTCAGGTGGGGAACACCCTTACCCTCACGGGCAAACTCAACGGCGAGGCCTTTGCGCTAAGCTACACCCTGGACGAGGCCACCTATGAAGCCCTGCGCCAGACCCAGCTGCAGGAGGTCAACGCCATCGGGGCGGTTATCAACGCCATCCCCGACGAGACCATCCCCGTGAACGTGGCGGCCCGGTGGAGCCTCATAGAGGATATGGCCATCATCGATCACTTCCTCTATTACACGGAGGCCCAGGACCCCAGCGTGACCATCACGGGCGGACCTCGGCCCGATGCCCCCTACGATACCTACGACGACGGCATGTGGACCGTGGTGGACGGCATGATTACGGAGCACATGTTCATCAGCTCCTCCGACGACGAGAACGGCGCCTACCACCGCATCTATCGGTCCTACTTCCCCTATGACGAGACTAACCTGCCTGACGAGTCCCTCATCTCTCTGGCGGGGGTGGTGTTCCGGGTGGAGTGGGCCACGGGGAAGGTGACGGGACCCAAGGACGAGGCGGAATACAATGCCTGGCGCAAGGAGAGCATGGAGCTCAGCGCCCCGGACTACGGCACGGACTATATCGCCAAGGTCAACGCCCAGGCGGACACCTTCACCGTGACGGAGGCGGTGTATCTGAACAACTGGTACGGCTACTTCGCCCTGGTCATCGAGCCCAAAACCCCTGTGGATCAGCCCCTCCACGGCATGGACCGGCAGCCCGTGGTGACCCTCAACGGCCGTAGGCTCCCCAATCAGACCAACTATATCCAGACCCCCAACGACTTTATGGGCGGCTTCGACCAAAAGAACAACCGCATCGGCTTCTGGCTGAACGCCCCGGCCCTCAGGCTCCTGCCCGACACCTTCGACGTGACCGTCAGCTACAACGGCAGCGAAACCACCTTCACCCTGAGCAAGGCAGACTTCACTCCCGGCGATGCCCAGTCCGGAGCCTATCAAAAGCTGTTCGGGTTCTAAAACAATAAGGGATTGGAAACCATTTCCAATCCCTTATTTGTAATGACAATGTATTGACAAATAATACATAATGTCATACTATATCCATAGAAACGGAGGTGTATTCTATGGCAACCACGAACCTGAATATTCGCATGGACAAGGGCGTTAAGGAACAGGCGGAGGCTATCTTTGCGGAGCTGGGCCTGAACATGACCACCGCCATCAATGTGTTTTTGCATACCACCATTCGGGAGCACGGCATTCCCTTTCCTCTGAAACTGGACGAACCCAACGAGACCACCGTCGCTGCCATTGAGGAGGGTCGCCGCCTGGCCGCCGATCCCCATGGCAAGGGCTATACCACCATGGAGGACCTGCGGGCGGCGCTGGAAGTATGAAATACGAAGTCCGCTTTACCAGCCAATTCAAGAAAGATTTGAAGCTGGCACAAAAGCAAAAAAAGGATGTAGAAAAGCTGTTTCGTGTCATCCAATCCTTGGCGAACGGGGATTCTCTGGATCCGAAATATCGGGACCACGATCTTTCCGGGGACTATAAGGGAACCAGGGAATGCCACATCGAGCCGGATTGGCTGCTGATTTATGAGATTCGGGACCAGGTCCTGGTGTTGATGCTATACCGCACCGGCACCCACGCACAGCTGTTCAAAAAGTAGAGGTGGAAAAAGGGATTGGAAACCATTTCCAATCCCTTCTGTATCGCTTCTCTTTTTTTGATTCCTTTCCATCTTCTCATGTAGAAGACATATCACTTCGCATACAGCAGCCCAATCAGCCGGTTGGCAAGGCCGCTGGTCAGGCGGAGAATAGCTACCTGTCACAGGGCGCGGGGTTATCCGTCAGCCCAACCAAATAATCGGCTGACACATGATAAAAGATGCATAGGGATACTAAATCTTCGATTTTTAGTTCGGCACGCCCGGCCTCAATGTGATTGTATCCCTGCTGCGATTTATGCAGTAAACGCCCGATTTCAGCCTGGGTATAATCTCTGTCTTCTCTCAATTGCCGCAATCGTACCCTGTAATCCATCTGGCCCCTCTTATCGTTTGATGCATAAACCATGGCATATTCAGAATTTGAGTATTGACAAATACTCAATATTTGAGTATTTTAGATTAAAGCCAGGGAACAATGGAGGGAACTATGAAGATTTGCGCCTACTGCGGAACGGCAAACCCGGATTCGGCTTTGCTCTGCAAGGCCTGCGGCGCAGGAGAGTTCAAGAACAAGTGCAATAATTGCGGTACCGTATTCGAATCCAATTTCTGCCCCACCTGCGGCACCAAGGCCGGGGCGAAACCTCGGGTCTGCCCTCGTTGCTCAGAAAGTCATTTTACCCCCGCATGCCCCCGGTGCGGGTATGTCCCCGGCGCAAATAAGGGAGCAGAACCGGCAAAGCCGAGACCCCAGGTTGTCGTCCAGCCTGTTCCCGTGGTACAAACAATTGAAAAAGAGAAAAAGAAAATCACCTTTGGGACCGTACTTCTATGGATATTCTTTTGGCCGGTTATGGCGGTTGTTGCTGCACATAACATCGAAAGACTGAAAAAAGCATGTAAACTATTCCTTACGGTCATCATTTCCATGATTATTCTGGGGTCGTATGTGTGCAGCATCTGAGGGCAATCATAAGGCCTCGTGCGGACATTCAAAATCTGAGCCTTTTTAATAAAAGCCTGTCAAAATAGGAGGAGGACCATGAAGATTTGTGCCTACTGCGAAACGATAAACCCGGATTCGGCTCAGCTTTGTAAGGCCTGCGGCGCAGGAGAGTTCAAGAACAAGTGCAATAATTGCGGCACCGTATTTGAATCCAATTTCTGCCCCACCTGCGGCACCAAGGCCGGAGCCCAGCCTCGGGTTTGCCCCCGCTGCAAAGTAAGGTATTTTTCCTCCGTTTGCCCCCGCTGCGGCAGTGTCCCGGGCGCAAGTAAGGGGGGAGCGCAGATAAAGCAGACTCCCGCCCGACCGGCATCCCCGGCCAACCAGAAAAAGGGGACCGAACAGCCCAAACTGTGGGTAGTCGCTCTGATTACTGTCCTTGCCATGGCGTTTTTATTCGCTGCCGTAATAGACATAACTGAGGGCAGGCAAGCCAAAAGCGCATCCGCATCCCGGGCGGCGGTGGTCACAGAAACGCCCAGATCCATTGCCACCTCCACGCCCAGAAAGAAAGCAGTTACCGCTGCGCCGAAAGCCAAAGCCACGGCAACGGCCAAAGCCACGGCAACGGCCAAAGCGACCCAGGCGGCTGACACAAACGGTGTTAGCCCCGGCCTAAAGGAGGTTTTGGACGGCTATGAGGCCTTTGTGGATTCCTATTGCGAATTTATGCTCAAGTACGATACATCCAGCGACACTTCCGCCTTGCTCATGGATTATTTGACCATGATGAGCAAATATGCCCAGTGGGCCAGCAAGCTGGACGAGATTGACGAAAGCTCTCTTTCCAAAGCTGATGAAAAGTATTATACCGAAGTGATGCTTCGCTGCACCAACAAGATGGCCCAGGCTGCCATTGATTTGGGCTAATACTAATCCACGCCTAACCCATGCACATTGGGCGGCACCTTCTGTGCCGGTTCTGCTTCGTCAAATCTTGATTGACGGTCCCCAGTCAATCTGCGATTCTCCTCATGGAACCAACGCAGAATTTGCTCGCCGATTGCACATGTTTTAGACGCGGATTAGTATAAAGTAAAAGGACTGCATCTGGCAGTCCCTTGCGGTTAGCTCTTTTAAGCGGCACCCTTTCTTGCAAGAGAGGGTGCTGTTTGTTTATAGGTTCTTACTTGGCATACAGCAGCCCAATCAACCGGTTGGCAAGGCCGCTGGGCAGAAGGCGAATAAGAACATTGACCAGGTTGTAAGAGAAGCCCGGGATATAGGTGGGCTTAACCTTCTTTTTCAGGGCCACCTTCGCCATGAGCTTGCCCACGGTCTTAGCGGGCACGCCGTTCTGTTCGTCCTGCTCCATGCGCGCAACGGAGCGGGCAATGCGCCCTGCGTACAGGTTATCCGGGTCGTCGATTTTATTGCGTGCTGCGGTAAAGCCCGTCTTCGTGTCCCCGGGAAGCACGGCGGCGAGGGTGATGTGGAAGGGCCGTAGCTCGTTGCCCATGGCCATGGTGTAGGACTGGATGGCGGCTTTGCTGGCGGAGTACCAGGTCTGGAACGGAATGGGCACGAAGCCCGCCACGGAGCCCGTGTTCACAATCCGCCCGCCGCCCTGCCCGCGCATGATGGGGATGACCGCATTGATCATATTGGCCGTGCCGAACAGGTTCACATCCAGCTGTTGTTTCGCCGTCTCCAGGGGGGTCAGCTCCGCCGCCCCGGAGATGCCAAAGCCTGCACAGTTGATCAGAATGTCGATGCGGCCTTCCCGCCGATACACTTCGTTTACAGCCGCCCGGGCACTCTGCTCATCGGCCACATCGCAGCGGATGTCCCCGTGCCGGCTCAGGGCGTAGACCGTGCAGCCCCTTTCCCGCAGGGCCTCCACCGCCGCCAGGCCAATGCCGCTGGTGCCGCCGGTAACGATGGCGACCTTACTGCTCCGGGGTTTCATTGAGCACCTTCTCAATGGCATCCGCCGCCTCATCGAGCAGCGCCTCCGTCAGAGTGGCCATCATGCTGGTCCGTAGCATGCACCCGTCCGCCGGGGCGGCAGGGGGCAGCACCGTGTTCACGTACACCCCTTCCTCATACAGCTTCTGCGCCACCACCAGCGTCCGCACATCCTGATAGGTGAAGATGGGCACCACGGGGGTCTGGCTCTCGCGAATCTGGAGCCCCCGGGCCTTGAGCCCCTGGCGGAAATACTCGCTGAGCTGCTGCAAGTGCACCGGCAGCTCCGGGTGAGCCTCTAAATGCTTCAAAGCGGCCAACGCCGTGGCGGCGCAGGCCGGGGGAATGGAGGCAGAGAACATGAATGGCCGGGAGTTGTGCCGGGCGTAGTCGATTACCCGGGCATCTGCCGCCATGTAGCCGCCCAGACTTGCCAGGGACTTAGAGAAGGTGCCCATGTACACGTCCACCTCCTTCTCCAAACCAAAGTAGCTGGCGGTGCCGCGCCCCCCTTCGCCGATGGTGCCCAGGCCGTGGGCATCGTCCACCATCACCCGGGCCCCGTACTTGCGGGCCAGGCGCACTATCTCCGGGAGGTTGGCAATCTCGCCCCCCATGGAGAACACGCCGTCGGTGATGATAAGGGCGCCGGAGGTCTCCGGTACCTGCTGCAGGCACCGTTCCAAATCTCCCATGTCGTTGTGCCGAAAGCGCACCATCTTCCCGAAGCTCAAGCGGGTGGCATCATAGATGCTGGCATGGTTCTCCCTGTCCAGAATCATATAGTCGTTCCGGCCCACCAGGGCGGAGATGATGCCCAGGTTGCTTTGGAACCCGGTGGAGAAGGTCATCACGTCGTCCTTGCGAAGGAACGTTGCCAGCTCCCTTTCCAGCTCCAAATGCAGTTCCAGGGTGCCGTTTAAGAACCGGGAGCCGGAGCAGCCCGTCCCGTACTGCTCCAAAGCCTGAATGCCGGCCTCCACCACCTCCGGGCAGCTGGTCAGCCCCAGATAGTTGTTGGAGCCCAGCATGATGCGCCGCTTCCCCTCCATGATAACCTCGGGACCCTGCCGGGTCTGCAGCGCCCGGAAGAAGGGATAGATGCCCGCCTGCCGGTACTCGTCGGCAATCATGGGCGCATAGCATTTTTCAAATAAATCCATGGGAAAAATCCTTTCGTTGCTTCAAAAATTTGAACGATGTACCAGTATACAATTCTTTGCCCGCTCTGTCAATGGAATGGCCCCGAAAGTGGGCAAAAAAATCTTTTTGCCCCCCATACGAAAAACTTGCCGAAAAGCCATTGACAAGGGGGATTTTTTTTGTTTTAATCTCCTTGTTTCGTTTAGTGTTTGTAAACTTTAGGTTTAGAAAGGCTGTTTTATGGAAATCGGCAGTAAAATCCGCCGCCTGCGGATACGCCTGGGGCTCACCCAGGAGGAGCTGGCCGCCCGAACGGAGCTGACCAAGGGCTTCATCTCCCAGCTGGAGCGGGACATCACCTCCCCCTCCATCGCCACCCTTATGGACATATTGGAGACCCTGGGCACCAACGTCAGCGAGTTCTTCAACGAGAAGGAGCAGGACGAGGTGACGGTCTATACCGCCGAGGATATGTTCATTAAGGAAGACGAGCAGGCGGGCGTCTCCATCCGCTGGCTGGTGACCAACGCCCAGAAGAACGCTCTTGAGCCCATTTTAATCACCCTTTCCCCGGGGGCCGAGAGCGAGCACCTGAACCCTCACGAGGGAGAGGAGTTTGGCTATGTCCTCTCCGGCAGCGTCCAGTTTGTCTCAGGCGAGCAGAAGCATAAGCTTCGCCGGGGGGATGCCTTCTATGCCCGCCCCGCCGGGGAACACTACCTTATGAACACCGGCAAAAGCGAAGCCCGGGTGCTGTATGTCAGCACCCCGCCCTCATTCTGACAGGACTATTTTTTAGGAGGACCCTATGGGAAAGCGATTGATTGAGCTGCGGGATGTTTCCAAGAATTATGACGGGGACGTGGCCCTCGAGCATGTGAACCTGTATATCAACGACGGCGAGTTTTTAACCCTGCTGGGTCCCTCCGGCTGCGGGAAAACCACCATGCTCCGTCTTATCGCCGGGTTTATCATGCCCTCCTCCGGGGAAATCTGGATGAACGGCACGGACATCGCCAAGGTCCCCCCCTATAAGCGGGAGATTAACACCGTCTTCCAGAAGTACGCCCTGTTCCCCCATTTGAACGTGTTCGACAACATCGCCTTCGGCCTTCGCATCAAGAAGACCCCCAAGGAGCAGATTGAAAAGAAGGTCAACGCCATGCTCAAGCTCGTAAACCTGGAGGGCTACGGCAAGCGCTGGATCGACCAGCTCTCCGGCGGTCAGCAGCAGCGGGTGGCCATCGCCCGGGCCTTGGTCAACGAGCCCAAGGTGCTGCTGCTGGACGAGCCTCTGGGGGCTTTGGATTTGAAGCTTCGCAAGGAGATGCAAGTCGAGCTCAAGCGTATGCAGCGGCAGCTGGGCATCACCTTCATCTATGTGACCCACGACCAGGAGGAGGCCCTGACCATGTCCGATACCATCGTGGTCATGAAGGACGGGGTCATCCAGCAGATTGGCCGCCCCACGGACATCTATAACGAGCCCAAGAACCCCTTCGTGGCGGACTTCATCGGGGAGAGCAACATCGTCCCCGGGGTCATGCTGGAGGATTACAAGGTCCGCATGAAGGGCATGACCTTCCCCTGCGTGGATGCGGGCTTTGGCAAGAATGTGGAGGTGGATGTGGTGGTCCGCCCTGAGGATATCGACATCGTGGACCCCGAGAAAGCCCGCATCGCCGGCAAGGTGGTGTCTGTGGTGTTCATGGGCGTTCACTATGAGATTGATGTGGATTGCGGCGGCTATGAGTGGGTGGTCCACACCACGGACTTTGCCGCCGTGGGCCAGACCGTGGGCATCTCCATTCCCCCGGATGCCATCCATGTCATGAAGAAGACCCGGGAAAAGAACCTCTTTGATGCAGAGGTCTGGCCCGGGGAGGGCATGGTCTATATCGACAACGTGGGCTTTGAGGCTCAGGACCTCGATACCTACGAAAACAAAGAGATTGCCCTCGTGGAGATTGCCCCGGAGAAGGTGCAGATTGTCAACCCCCAGGATGCCAGGCTCACCGGCACCATCAAGGGCTGCATGTTCATGGGCACCCACTACCAGATTACTGTCTCCTGCGAAGAGAACGACTGGATTGCCCATTCGGACGAGTTCATGGAGGACGGGGAAGAGGTGGGCATCCGGGTTGCTCCCGAGGATTTAGTGCTGGCGGACAGGGAGGACTGAGCCCGTGAAACGGAAGTACTTTGCCTATCCCTATATCCTGTGGATGGTGCTGTTCATCGCCGTGCCCATGCTCTTCATCCTCTACTACGCCGTGAACGTGAACGGGGAGTGGACCCTCACCAAGGCCTGGGCTACCCTTAGCGATGCAGGCCGCTGGCGGATTCTGTGGCTGAGCGTAAAGATGGCCTTTGAAACCACCCTCATCTGCCTGGTGCTGGGGTATCCCATCGCCTATATCCTCTCCAACATGAACAAGACCGTGGCCGGGTTCCTGTCGGTCCTCTTCTTCGTGCCCATGTGGATGAACTTCGTCCTTCGGACCTATGCCTGGCAGGCCATCCTGGAGTATTTTTTGCCCAACCTTCTGGGCATGAAGAACGGCACCCTTACGGGGACGGAGGCTTCCGTGCTCATGGTGCTGGTGTATAACTTCATCCCCTTTATGATTATGCCCCTGTATAACACCCTCTCCAAGCTCGATAAATCCCTGCTGGAAGCCGCCCGGGACCTGGGAGCCAACAGCCTTATCACCTTTGTGCGGGTGGTGCTGCCCCTTAGCGTGCCGGGCATCGTCTCCGGCATCACCATGGTGTTCATTCCCGCCATCACCGCCTTTACGGTGCCCGCCCTCATCGGCAACGGGAAGTATCACCTGTACGGCAACGAAATCGAGTTGGCCTTCAAGACCCTCTCCGGCCAGGGGGACTTTGCGGTGGGCTCCACCCTGTCGCTTATCCTGCTGCTGTGCGTGCTCATCTCCACGCTCATTATGAACCATGTGGACAAGGATCAACAGCAAGGGGGGCAGATGTGGTGAAAAAGGCGGTTCGTTCCCTGAAGTATGTGTATCTGGGCCTGATGATACTGTTCCTGTATTTGCCCATTCTGTATCTAATCGTCTTCTCTTTCAACGACTTTCACACCGGCCGCCGGGTGTCCTATGCCAATTTGGGCCTGTGGAAGGGGTTCAGCCTGCAGAACTATGCCACCCTGTTCTCCGGGGAGGCGGGGCAGGCGCTGCTGCTTACGCTGGAGATTGCCGCCATCAGCAGCGTGGTCGCCACCATCATCGGCACCGCCGCCGCCATCGGCATCTACAGCATGAAGAAGGGCCCGAGGAACCTGGTGCTGAACATCTCTCAGCTGCCCATGGTGAACCCGGATTTGGTCACGGGCATCACGTTTATGATGCTCTTTGCCTTTGTCAACGCCCTGCTTACGAGGCTCAGCCTCAAGCAGGTGGGGGATATGACGAAGCTCTTGATTGCCCATATCTCCTTTAGCATCCCGTACGTCATCTTCTCCGTCATGCCAAGGCTCAGGCAAAGCTCGGATTTATTGTACGAGGCGGCCATGGATTTGGGCTGTTCCCCCATGCAGGCCCTGTGGAAGGCCGTCATTCCGGACATCCTGCCGGGCATCAGCTCGGGCTTTGTCATGGCCCTGACCATGAGCCTGGACGACTTTGTGGTCAGCTACTTTGTCTCCGACCTAAAGAGCGTGCTGTCGGTGTACATCTATTCCGCCGCCCGAGGGGCCCGGGGCGTGAACCCGGCCCTGGCTACGGTCATCTTCATTCCCCTGGTGACGCTGCTGCTGGTTGTGAACCTGAGGCGGCTCAGAAAGGAACGGGAGTATGAGATACAGAACAAAAAGGTAAAACTCAAGGATAAGGGAGGAAAATGAACATGAAAAAACTGCTTGCATTGCTGCTGGCCCTGCTGATGGTGCTGTCCTTTGCCGCCTGCCAGAAGGAGGAGGCGGGAGAGGCCGAGGAGGAAGCGGATTACAGCTTCGCCGATGGGGACCAGTACGAGCAAATCGGTGGGGAGCTGAACATCCTCAACTGGGGCGAGTATATTGACGAGGAGCTGATTACCCTCTTTGAACAGGAGACCGGCGTGAAGGTGAACTATACGGAGCTCACCAGCAACGAGGAGATGCTCATCAAGCTCCGCGCCGCCGACAGCCCCTATGACCTGTGCTTCCCCTCGGATTATACCATCGAGAAGCTCTTGAATGAGGACCTGCTCCAGCCCCTGGACATGAGCAAGATTCCCAACGCCAAGAACATTCAGACCCGTATGCTGGAGGTGACCAACACCTTCGATCCCGGCAACAAGTACTCCCTGCCCTATATGTGGGGCACCGTGGGCATCCTCTACAACACCACCATGGTGGACGATGTGGTGGACAGCTGGGACATCCTCTGGAACGAGAAGTATGCCGGCCAAATCTGGCAGTATGACTCCGTGCGGGATGCCTTTGCCGTGTCCCTGCTGCGCCTGGGCTATGACATGAACTCCACCAACCCCGACCAGATCGAAGCCGCCAAGCAGGAGCTCATAAAGCAGATTCCCCTCTTGAAGGGCCTGGGCACGGACAACATCCGTTCCTCCATCATCAACGGCAAAGCCGCTCTTGCGGTGATTTACTCCGGGGATGCCATCATGTGCATGGACGAGAACGAGGATTTAGCCTATGTGGTGCCCAAGGAAGGCAGCAACCTGTGGTTTGACAACGTGGTGGTGCTGAAGAACGCCAAGAATGTGGAAGCCGCCCATGCCTTCATCAACTTCCTCAACGACGGGAACCTGGCCGCCCGGAACACGGAGTACATCGGCTACTCCACCCCCAGCCAGGCCGCCATGGACCGTTTGGACGAGTATTACACCAAGAGCGACACCTTCAACCCCTCCGACGAGATTCTCAGCCGCTGCGGCGTGTACCACGACCTGGGCGCCTTTATCGAGGTCTATAACAAGGCATGGGACGAGTTCAAGGCCGCCATGGGCAGCAATAACTGACATGACGGACGAACGCATTCTTCGCCTCAATCAGCTGGCGAAAAAGTATAAGAGCGGCGAACCCCTCACCGAGGCGGAGCTTCTGGAACGGGACCAGCTTCGCAAGGAGTATGTGGCCGCCTTCCGGGAGAGCCTAAAGGCCCAGCTTGACAACACCTTCATCGAGACCCCGGATGGGAAAGTACACAAGCTGACTCAGAAGAGATAGAAACTTTTGTAATACTAATCCACGCCTAACCCATGCACATTGGGCGGCACCTTCTGTGCCGGTTCTGCTTCGTCAAATCTTGATTGACGGTCCCCAGTCAATCTGCGATTCTCCTCATGGAACCAACGCAGAATTTGCTCGCCGACTG
>JAFSPW010000015.1 GCA_017451295.1 Clostridia bacterium | reverse complement strand
TCACTAGGAGAATAGCCTTTTGAAGTTGCCTTGTTATCTCCTACAGCTGCCCCAATTAAAAGACCTATACCGGCCCCAATAAGGATAATTGTTAGCATGATACTTGTCCCATTACTATCAAAATAGATAATCGGGTTATTTATACAATAAGCATATAAGTTGTATCCGAGCATTCCTGCGTTTCTATCAAATGTATGATCAGCAGAGATGAACCGGCAGGTCTCGGGATCGTAGTACCGGGACCGCAGGTAGTACCACTGGGTCTCCTCGTCGTAGACGTAGCCCCGGTAGCGGAAGGGGTACAGGGAGCCCAATGAAGTTGCCAAGGTGCCGGTGCAGCTAAGGGGTTTACCCCAGCTGTCATACGTATATTCTACTATGATATTCCCACTGCCGTCAATGAGCTTGACCACGTCCCCCTGACCGTTGCGGACAAAGGCGCTCAGGGCGGCGGGGTTGCGGCGGGCAGGTCCCTGGTCCCCCTTTCTGCGGCTTTCACTTATATTGACAATTCAGAAGGGGAAAAATCCAGCGGAAAAATAATATATTATCGGGGAACAAAAAAAGGGGCCGGGAGTAGGACCGGCCCCTGGGGGTTGATGGGTGGATTATTTGGTTCCGGTGAGGGCCACGCCGTTGACATAGAGGGTGTAGCCGTTGGAGATAATCTGGGAGGCATCGCCGGTGAAGGAGGTGACATAGGTGTCTGCCGTCAGGGTCCAGGTGGAGGTGCTGTCCAGGGTGACATGGACGGTGCCAAGCTCAGAGGAGACGACGGTGCCCTTTGCGTTGGTGATGCTGCCCGAGAAGGTGCCGCTAAAGGCGGAGCCTTCCGTCAGGTTCAGGGTGAAGGTAGAATCGCTGCCCACCAGGATGGTGCCGGAAAGGGTCTGATTCACGGCATTGAGGGTGGCGATGTTGCCGGCCCCGGACCAGCCGTCGGCGCAGACGGACAGGAGGATGTTCTCCCCATCCTCGTTGACGATGGTGACGCCGGACAGGGTGATGAGGGCGTTGGTGTTGGTCACATGGAACACGTGGCCGTTTTTGCTCGTCAGCGTGCCGCCGGTCATGGTGAAGGCGGAGGTGCCGCTGTCCGCATCCCCGGACATGGACTGATAGATCATGATGGTGTCCAGGAAGGTGGCGTTGCCGTTGGTCTGGGTGTTGTTGGCGGTGAGGTTGCAATCCACCAGCTCAATGCTGTTCTTGCCCTCGATGCACACGCCCTCGGACAGGTTGGAAACAAGGGTGGCATCGGTGACATGAATCTCGGCCGTGGAGTAGATAGCCGGGGAGCCCAGGCCGTTGGCGGTATAGGTGCCGCCGGTGACATAGACCCAGCCGCCGCCCCGGTCCGTGCGGATGGGCGCGGAGGAGCCGCCGGAGGTGGTGACGGTCAAGTCCTCTGCATAGGTGATGCCGCCGCCGGTGGTCATGATGCCGCCGGAGCCGTTGCCTGTGGTGGTGATGGTGGTATCAGAGATATGGAGGGTGGTGCCATCTCCTGCGGCGCCGTTGGTGCCGCCATTGCCCCCATAGACGAAGACGCCGTTGGCGCCGGAGGCATCGGAGGTGACGGTGCCCCCGGTGATGGTGACCTGGGCCCCGTCCTTTACCAGCAGGGCGGCGTTAAGGCCGTAGAAGTTGCAGTTGTCGCCGCCGTTGGAGTCCCCGGTCTTGGTGACGGTGGGGTTGGCGATGGTGACGGCATCGGTGGTGGAGATGATGAGGGCGCTTTCGTCTGCAGCGGTGCTGGCGTAGGTCCCATTCTCCTCTGTGGCGGCGGAGGTTAGCTCCGTGACCGCCGTGTATGCAAAGGAAGACGTGCTGCCGCCGGGGGCGGTGTTGCCCCCAAAGCCGCCGCCGTTGCCATCGGGAGGCGTGCCCATGCCGTCGGGCGGGGTGCCGTCAGGCTTTTCGGGGGGCGTGCCGCCCTCGGGCATCTCGGGTGCGCCCTCCGGGGGGGCATCCAGCTCCACCTCCACGGTTTCAGGGGCTTCGGTGGTCTCGGGCTCCGCCGTGGCTTCGGTCTGGACGGTTTGGGTTTCGTCCGTCGTTTCTTCGCTTTCTACATTGGTGTTTGCCGTGCAGGCCGCCAGCAGCAGCAGCGCTGTGCCCATGGCCAGCAGGCGAAGGGTTTTATTTGCTTTCATGGTTCTCCTCCTTTTTGTTTGTGACAGTATAGCGTGAGAAGCTTAAATCAGGCATAAAAAAATGCGGCACAGCTGTGCCGCAGATAATCAGGTACAGCAGGTTAGGACTTGCGGCCCTCCACCGCCAGGCGGACGACTTCATAGCCGCCGTTATAGACGCCTTGCTGCTTTAGCTCCACGATGCGGCGGCACATATGCCCAAGGATGGCACGGTCGCAGATGAGGCTGTCCATCATATCCGCCAGGGCGGCAGAGGTTTGGCACTCGAAGGTGGAATCCCCCAGCTCCTGGGCGTGGATGGCACCATAGACCTCGTGGCCGCCGATGTGCCGCATCATGAGCTTGGGCACGGGATAGAAGGAGAGCTCGGAAGGCTTGGTCACCAGCACATCGCAATGGCGCATGAGCAGGTTGGTGGAGTACACCGCCTCGAAGATGTTCTTGTGGCAGAAGGCGGTGACCCCCTGGCTGTCCCCGGTGAGGGTGGCGGCCCAGGCCTTGAGCCCGGCATAGTCGTCAAAGAAGGTGCGGCACTGGCTCGTCAGCTCCGGCAGCTCCTTTTGAAACACATCCCACATGGTCAGATGGTCCCCGAAGTTGATCCACAGCTCCGCCTGACCCTTTTGGATATAGGGCAGCAGGTGCTTTGCCATGGAAAGGTACAGGTCTCCCCCGGCTCCGGCGCCGCCCACGGTCATGAGGAAGCGGACGGGTGCCCCGGCAGAAAGCCGGTCCAGGCGCCGCCGGCAGTCGATTTCCACATTCTCCACCAGCTCGTGGTCCACATAGTGGCCCACATCATAGAGGTCCTTTTCCGGCATGGGTTTGAGGGCGGTTTTGGCCATGCCGTTGAGCTTCTTATAGCCCAGGTAGGCAAAGGGGGTTTGGACGGTGTGGATGGCGCCCTCGCTCAGGTGCAGGCCCATGGGCCAGTTGTCCGGGATGGCGTTGACCACGTGGGTCATGCCGGCATGGACGGCTCCCTGGCTGGGCCAGACATGGGTACCCACATAGGGAGTGTCCTTGGGCAAGTCCCCATAGAGGGGCACCAGCAGCTCTGCATTCTTCTGGTCCCCGGCGTTATAGGAAATCTGCCGGAAGCCTTCAGAGTTGAGGGGCTCCCAATAGAGCTTGTTGAACAGGCCAATCTTCTGGCTGAGCTTGGAGCCCAGGGAGTATAGATCGTTCTGACTGCGAATCATCTTGGACCCGGTGGCATCGAAGGAAGCTAAATCCATCCACACCGGCTGACGGCCCAGGGCCTTGGCGCAGGAGGCGATGGCCATGGCGATGCGGTAGTGGCCAAAGCCCATGCGGATGTTCCCCACGATGAGGGGGTTAGGGGGCAGCTGCAGGGGGGTATCGCTGTGGACAAGGTTCAGGATGGGAATCTCGTCAATCTCTAAAATGGGTTTTAGGCCCAGGTGGTAGGTTGTATTGGTATCGTCTCCAAACTTTTTGATGAACTTCTGCTTGCTTTTTTCGGCCTTGGCTATGGTCTTTTTGTCCATAGGGTTGCCGAAGATGACGCTGGTTCTGTCCATGGCTTACTCCCCTTTGTGGCTGTTGTTGATGGTGGTCATAACCTTCTTCTCGTTATAGGCGGAGAGGATGATGGCGCCCAGCACGCAGAAGCAGATCGCCACGATGGCCACGATGCGAAGGCCGATGGGGGAAGCGGTCAAGTCGTTGCTCTTTAGATCCTGGGTGGTGCCCAACACCGCCAGAGAGGTGAACACCAGCATGGCCACGGACTGGCCCATCTTCATGGCGAAGGTGCGGGCGGCGAAGAACATGCCCTCCCGCTTTTCACCGGTCTGTATGGCGTCCTCCTCCGCCACATCCGCCACGATGGCCTGGGGGATGATGCCGAGCAAGGCCATGGGGAAGGCGGCGATGACGACGATAAGGATGCCGGGGAGAATCCCCTTGAAGCCGGGAATCACGCCGATGAGGGCGGTGACCACATACGCGGCGGCGAGGCCCAGGAAGCCGGCGATGACCAGCTTCTTCTTGCCGAACTTGCTGACCAGCTTAGACACGATGGGATAGAAGCAGGCGGACAGCACCGTCATGGCCCCCAGGAAGTACATGGAGAAGGAGGCATCCAGCTCCATGCTCACCTTCACGAAGAAGGGCAGACCCGTCTGGAACAGGGTCAAGCCAATCCAATAGGCGATGTCGGAGGCGGAGAACTTCAAAAAGTCCTTGTTCCGGAAGGTCTTTGCGAGGCTCTTGACGGCGTTGCTTTCGCTCGGCACGGCATCCACAAAGTCCTTCTCGTTGAGCTTGAACACGGGGATGAGCATGCAAACGAGGGCGATGGCGGACAGCACGATGAAGCAGGCCCGATAGCTCCAGGCAAAGGACAGGGACAAGCCCTGAAGCACCCCGGCAAAGACGAAGGGCAGGTAGGCAATCATGGTGCCGAAGAAGAAGGTCAAAGAGATGGCCGTGGAGATGTACATGCGGTCCTCCTGGGTCTTGCCGAACTCGGAGATGAGGGCGTTATAGGGGGTGCAGTACATGGTCATGAACAGGTAGAAGAGAATCAGGGTGCACAGGACCCAGGCGATGTTGATGGGGCTCACATGGTCCACCGGGGCGAAGAACACCAGCACGGTGATGACGGCGAAGGGGACGGCGGCCCGCTTCATAAAGGGGATGCGGCGGCCCTTGGGGTTGGTGCTCCTATCGGACAAGGAGGCAATCCAGGGGTCGGTGACGGCATCGAAGATGCGGCAGATGAAGGCGATGAGGCCCAGAATGGTCAAGATGCCGAAGATGATAAGGCCTGTGGGCAGATAGAACCGGGCGCCGTTTTCGATGTCCTGCTGGGTGGGCAGATAGAAGGTGACCAGCCAGGCGTTGATAAGGCCGCCCAAAATGGACCAGCCCAACTGGCCGATGGCAAAGATACGCATTTCCTTTTTCGTCAGTCGTCTTGTGTTCATGGTGTTCTCCTCTTTTCACATTTTTGCCGGGATAGGTTTTTACTTTTATTAGTATACCGCTGATACGGGGAAATGCAAAGTATATTTTAATATGAAGAATCTTCTTGCATTATGGGATACGATTGCATATAATACCCCCCATGGAACAGATAAACAGAAACAAAATGGGCACGGAACCGGAGGGAAAGCTCCTGCTTTCCATGGGTTGGCCCATCATCGTAAGCATGCTGGTGCAGGCGCTGTACAACATTGTGGACAGTGTGTTTGTGTCCCGGCTCTCCACCCTCTCCCCTGAGGCCCTGCAGGGCATTCTGGGGGATTTGTACTACCCCGGAGTGGAAGCCACCATCGGGGACAAGGCTCTCAACGCCCTCTCCACGGTGAACCCCCTGCAGATGCTGATGATCTCCGTGGCGGTGGGGACTGCCGTGGGCATGAACTCCCTTATCTCCCGGCGGCTGGGGGAACAGCGGCGGCAGGAAGCCAACCGGGCGGCGGGCAACGGCCTTGTGGTGCTGGTAATCAGCGCCCTGGTGTTCACCGTAATCGGCCTGTTCTTCTCCAAGGGCTTTATGAACTGGCAGGACAACGACCCCATCGTGCGGCTCTTTGGCCGGGAGTACATGACCATCTGCCTGAGCCTCAGCGTGGGCGTGTTCTTGAGCGTGGGGATTGAGCGGATTATGACCGCCCAGGGCCGGACCCTGGTGGCCATGATGATGCAGCTGACCGGGGCGGTGACCAACATCGTTTTGGACCGGGTGTTCGTATTGGGCCTTGGGCCCATCCCCGCCATGGGGGTGACCGGTGCAGCCTGGGCCACGGTGATGGGCCAGTTTGCGAGTATGATTCTGGCCCTGGTGATGCTGAGCAAGTCAAAGAGCGAGGTGCAGCTATCCCGCAAGGATTTTGCCCTGCAGCAGCAGACGGTGAAGGATATTTACAGCGTGGGGATTCCCTCCATACTCATGCAGGCCGTGGGCACGGTGATGTATCTGGGCATGAACGGCATACTCAAGGGTCTGGGGGAATACCATATGGAGACCCTGAACCCGGACATCAACTATGTGGATGCCTACAAGAGTGCGTTTGGGACCTATTTTCGGCTCCAGTCCGTCATCTTCATGCCCGTGTTCGGGCTGAACAATGCGGCCATGAGCATTCTGGGCTACAACTACGGGGCCAGGGACAAAAAGCGGTTCATGCGCTCCTTCTGGCTGCTGACCCTGTTCTGCGCCCTGTTCATGGTGGCGGGCACGGCGCTGTTTGAACTGGCGGCGCCGGAGCTGATGGGGCTGTTCGCCGTCTCCGCCTTCACCAACGAGGTGACCATTGAGACCATTCGCATCATCTCCTGGGGCTTTGTGTGCGCCGCCGCCGGCATCTCCATCAGCACCGTCTTCGGCGCCACGGACACGGGGCTGTACGGCATGATCACCTCCCTGGCCCGTCAGCTGGTGATTCTGCTGCCGGTGGCCTACCTGATGGCCAGGCTGACCCACAGCATTACGGCGGTGTGGTGGGCATTCCCCATTGCGGAGGTGAGCACGCTGGCGGTATCGGGCTTGCTGATGCTCAGGCTCTATCGAAAGAAGATTCAGCCCCTGAACTGAACCCCTGCGAGGACGGACGAAATTCCGTCCTTTTTTTGTGCCCGGCATAACAAATTGTGCTTGCCTTTTTAGATGCCGTCTGGTATGATACGGGCGATTTGGAGAAGTAAATAATGAGTACAGAAAACGTGAAAGAAGAATACGCTGCCGCCCTGAAGGAGGGACAGCGGGAATGCAAGGAATTGTTGAGTCTGGGTAAGAACCCTTACCCGGCTGTTTTAGATGAGGTTTTGCCGGAGCATGGCCGCATGGCGGTGCAGGAACTGCCCGCCCAGGAGCTGCCGGTGGAGCGGATTATCGGCACGGTGAGCGCCGGGCGCATCTTCGCCCTTTCCGCCTCGTTTATGCCGCTGCTGGAAAGCACCAGCGAGTTTGCGCTAAAGTGGATGGCCCTGTGCGAAGCCCACCTTTCGGACACGGGCATTCGGGATCCCATTCAATGCTACGAGTATTTGGGCAACTTCTATGTCCAGGAGGGAAACAAGCGGGTCAGCGTCCTTCGGCACTTTGGCTCCACCCGCATTCTGGGCACGGTGAAGCGGGTGCTGCCCGCAAAGAGTGAGGAGCCCCGGATCCTGGCCTACTATGAGTTCCTGGAATTCTATAAGCAGACGGGCATCTACGACCTGCAGTTTTTGAAGCCTGGGGAGTATGCTAAGCTCCTCAAAGCCCTGGGAAAGGACGGCCAGGAGCCGGTTTGGGAGGACGAGCAGCGGCATCGGTTCAACTCCCGGTACCATCGGTTCAAGACCGCCTTTGAGGCCCTGGGGGGCAACAAGATAAATCCCCGGTCGGAGGATGCGCTGCTGCTGTGGCTGCAGGTGTATCCCTATGAGGATTTGAGTGCCCTGGACGACAAGGCGCTAAAGGACTCACTGTCCGCCCTGTGGCAGGATGTGAAGGTGACCCAGGATGAGGGCAGCATTCGCAACCAGCCGGAGGAGGAGAGCAAGAGCCTGTTGACTAAGCTCATCTCCCCGAGTCCCAAGCAGGTGAAGGTGGCCATGATTTATCAGCACGATGCCACCATCAGCAACTGGACCAAAGGCCACAAGGAGGGGGCGGCGTATCTGGCCCGGGTGATGCCCAAGGAAGTGACGCTGCTGGAGTATGACCATGCGGACAACGGCCAGCTGGCGGAGGAACGGCTGGAACAGGCGGTGAAGGAAGGAGCGGACATCATCTTTACCACCACGCCCCAGCTGCTGCAAAGCACGCTGAAGGCGGCGGTGAAGTATCCCAAGGTTCACTTTTTGAACTGCTCCGTGGGCACCAATCTGTCCAGCGTTCGCAGCTACTACTGCCGGACCTATGAGGGCAAGTTTATCACCGGCATGATTGC
The DNA here is from genome assembly GCA_017451295.1 of Clostridia bacterium. GTDB lineage: Bacteria > Bacillota > Clostridia > Christensenellales > CAG-138 > RUG472. The sequence goes on along the minus strand of JAFSPW010000015.1, from coordinate 1,542 downwards.
CGGGGCCATGGCCAAGGACGATTTGATTGGCTATGTGGGCTCCTACCCCATCCTGGGGGTACCCGCCAGCATCAACGCCTTTGCCCTGGGGGCACGGATGACCAACCCCCGAGCCCGGATTCTGCTGGAGTGGAGCAGCCAGGAGGGCAGCGCCGTTCAGCGGCTCATTGACCGGGGCGCCAGGGTGATTTCCAACCGGGATGTGCCCGTGCCCAACGGCCAGTATATGCGCTTTGGGGAGTATGGCACCTTCCTAATCGACGATGAAGGGAAGCTGCAGCCCCTGGGCTCCCCCTGCTGGATGTGGGGGAAGCTGTATGAGAACGTGGTTCGGGCCGTGCTGTCCGGTGGCTGGAGCCAAAAGAAGGATGTGTCCGAAGCCATCACCTACTGGTGGGGCATGGACAGCGGGGTCATCGACGTGGAGATGACGGACCTCGTGCCCGAGGGCATTCGGGCCCTGGCAGACTCCCTGATAAAGGATTTACGGGAGGGCAAGCACTCCCCCTTCGCCCGCAAGCTGGTGGATCAAAACGGGGTGCTGCGCAACGACGGCAGCCGGGATTTGACCTTTGCGGAGATTCTGAACATGGATTATCTGTGTGATGCCGTGGAGGGCGCCATCCCCGAGTATTCCCAGCTGCTGCCTATCTCGCGGCCGTTGGTGCGGGAGTTGGGCATCCACAAGGAGAAGCTGCCGCCAGAGGAGCAAGAGTAGACCATGAAGATACTGGCCGTTTCCGACGAGGAATGCACCGCCCTGTGGGATTATTATGAACCGGGTCGCCTGGATGACTACGACCTGATTATTTCCTGCGGCGATTTGAAGGCCAGCTATCTTTCCTTCTTAGTGACCATGGCCCATTGCCCGGTGCTGTATGTGCCGGGGAACCACGACGAGGGCTATGTGAACAATCCCCCGGAGGGATGCGTGTCCATAGACGGGCAGGTGGCCCTGTATCGGGGATATCGGATTGTGGGACTGGGGGGCTGCATGCGCTATCGGCCCGGCCCCACCTATATGTATACGGAGCGGCAGATGAAGCGGCGCATCGGGCGGCTGCGCTGGGCGCTGTTTAGAAGCGGTGGGTTCGACATTCTGGTGACCCATGCCCCGGCCAAGGATTTGGGAGACCAGGAGGACCGGCCCCACCGGGGCTATGCCTGCTTTTTGCCGCTGCTGGACAAGTACAAGCCGGGCTGGTTCCTCCACGGCCATGTCCATTTGCGTAACGCCCCGGGCTATCCCCGGCAGCGGCAGTATAAGGACACCACCGTCATCAACGCCTGGGAGCGCTGCACCATCGAGGTGCCGGACAGGCCCTACACGGAAAAGTATCCCCACCAGGTCCGCTGGTACACCCGCCGCAAGCGGGAGAAGGATTTCGATCCCTTTAACATATAATACTAATCCACGCCTAACCCATGCACATTGGGCGGCACCTTCTGTGCCGGTTCTGCTTCGTCAAATCTTGATTGACGGTCCCCAGTCAATCTGCGATTCTCCTCATGGAACCAACGCAGAATTTGCTCGCCGACTGC
>JAFSPW010000114.1 GCA_017451295.1 Clostridia bacterium | reverse complement strand
ATTTCGACCGAGGAAGCGAAGCGACCGAGTGGAGAAATCTCATGTATATGGAGGTTGGTTCCCAGATCCCTCCGCTCGCTTCGCTCGGTCGGGATGACAAGAGGGGGGCATCGCTTGCGCTCAGCAAGGCCCCCGAGGAGGAGGGCAGAAACGGCGTTCTTTGGGCCGAGCTATAGTTACCTATGCGAAGGCCCAAAAACGCCGTTAATTTGCGGCACATAATAAGAGGAAAGGGCCGGATGGCCCTTTCTACCTACAGTATATTCAACTTTAGTTGCCGCAAATGATCTGGCCCCTCATACGGGGGCCGTCTATACTAAACGCAAAAAGGCGGCCATCCCCCCCGTCCGCCCCTCCCGGCGATAGGAGTAGAGGTTGGCGGTCTCCCGGGTGCAGACCCCCATGAGCTCGATGCGCTCCGGCCGCACCCCCTGCTCCAGGAACTGGCACGCCGCCACCTGCCACAGATCCACGGTGGGGTTCCCCTTCCCGTTCTTCCCCCTAAGGGGGCACAGGGGAAACGCCGCCTCGAACTGCTGGCACACATCCTCCCCCACCTCAAAGCACTGGGGGCAGATGGACGGTCCCACCCCGCAGATTAGGTCCCGGGGGTCCGTGCCGTATTCCCGCTGCATGGTTTGAATCACATTCCCGCCGATGCGGCCCAGGGCACCCCGCCAGCCCGCATGGCACAGGCCGATGGCCCTTTTGACCGGGTCATAGAAATAGAAGGCCATGCAGTCCGCATGCCCCGTGATAAGGGTCACCGCCGGGTCGTTGGTCACCAGCCCATCGCAGGGCGGCAGGCTCTCCCTGGTGTGGCCCCGGCCCCGGTCCTTTTTGTCCACGCGCAGCACCGTGGTCCCGTGCTCATAGCTGTCCATCACCAGGGAATCGGGCGGTATCCCCGCCCCCCGGCAGAAGCGGCGATAGTTCTCCAGCACCGCCGCCCTGTCGTCATTGGTGAAGCTGAGGTTCAGCCCCGCAAAGGGAGCCTTGCTGACCCCGCCGATTTTGGCGGAAAAGCCGTGGTCAATGCCGGAGGCCGCACAAAAAGAAGGCAGGGTATAGATGCCCACGCCCTCGTTCTCCCGGTACGCCCAGCCCCTGCCCACCTGGGCCCAGGCCAGCAGAAAATCCATTCTGGTGTTCATGCGCCGGTGTTCTCGTCCAGCAGCCGCTGAAGCTCCTCCATAAAGGTTTGGGTGTCCTTAAACTCCTTGTATACGGAGGCAAAGCGCACATAGGCCACCTCGTCCACCTGCTTGAGCTGCTCCATGACCAGCTCCCCCAATTGGGCCGTGGACACCTCGGAATCCAGGGAGTTGTTCACCTCCCGGACGATGCGGTCCACCATCTTGTTCTGCACGTCGGCAGCAATGGGCCGCTTCTCGCAGGCTTTGCGGATGCCGGTGGCCACCTTCTCCCGCTCGAACAGCTCCCGCCGCCCGTCGCGCTTGACCACCATGACCGGGTTCTCCTCTATCCTCTCAAAGGTGGTGAACCGGCGCCCACAGCTGACACACTCCCGCCGGCGGCGGATGGCGGTGCCGTCCTCGTTGGGCCGACTGTCGATGACCTTGCTGTCCACGCTCCCGCAATAGCGACACTTCATGTTCCACTTCTCCCCCTTTGCTCTGCTTTCCTACCATAATATATGATACCACAGCAGATGTGAACAGGGTATAAACTTTGCAGCCCGCAGGGGTCTCCTGCGGGCTCAAGTGGGTATATGCAGTTTACGGCATGACCATCAGCGTGGCGGCATCGGAGAAGGTCTCTCCGTCGGCATTGGTGACGACACAGCGGTATTGGTTGCCGAACATGTCCACCGTCACCTTCTTCACCGTCAGCTTGCTGCTGGTGGCCTTGGGAATATCCTCCCATCCATAGCCTTCGTTCACCTGCCACTGATACTTCTTGGCCTCCTTGGCCTTCACGGTGAAGGTGGCTTTTCTGCTCTGGAAGGTCAGCACATTTTTAGGCTGCGTGGTGACAGTGGGCGGCACCAGGTACGCATCCAGGTACGCTGCTTCGCTGATCGTCTCTCCGTCGGCGTTTATGGCGATGCAGCGATACGCATAGCCGTCCATGTAGGTATCCACCTTGGAAATGGTCAGCTTCTTCTTGGTGGCCTTGGGGATGTCCTGCCAGCCGGTACGGTTGTTGCTCACCTGCCACTGGTAGCTCTTGGCCCCCTTGGCGTTCACGGTGAACACCGCTTTCTTCCCGTTGCGGACGGTCACATCCTTCGGATCCGCCTTAATTGTGGGCGGCACCAGGTTCACCGTCAGGGTGGCCGCCTGCGAATGGGTGACCCCGTTAGCATTGCTCACCACGCAGCGATACAGATACCGCTGGGGGCTTAGGGCCATGTCCTTCACCGTCTTCACAGACAGGGATTTCTTCGTTCCTTTGGGGACGTTTACCCATTCCTTGCCCCCGTCCATGCTGACCTGCCATTGATACTGCTTGACGTTGGAGGCCCTCACCGTGAACACCGCATAGCTCCCGTTGTTTACGGTGACGCTCTTAGGCTGGGTGCTGATAATCGGCACCTTCGGCTTAGGCGTGGGCGTGGGTGTTGCGGTAGGCTTCGTGGTAGGCGTGGGCGTGGGCTTCTTTGTGGGCGTGGCCGTAGGCTTTTTCGTAGGCGTACTGGTGGGCGTTGCCGTCGGCTTTTTTGTGGGCGTGGCCGTCGGCGTGGCAGTAGGTGTGGGGGTAGGCGTCGGCGTGGGGGTCGGGGTGGGATCGGTACCGTTATAATGCCAGGTGGCGTTGAGTAAGTAATCGTTTTCAAAGCGCCAATTTATCTTTGCCCGCTTGTCTTCTGTGCCCCCATAATATACATCGGTCAAGCCGGCGCAGGACCCGAACGCACCATATCCAATGGAGGTGACGGTTTTAGGAATGGAAACAGACTTCAAGCTGGAACAGCCACCAAAAGCATAGTCACCGATGCTGATGACACCGTCAGGAATGGTAACCGTCTTTAAGCTGCAGCAGCGATAGAACGCCCTGTGGCTAATGCTGGAGACGTTGTTGCCAATAGTAACGTTAGATAAGCTGATGCAGTCACTGAACAAATGCGACCCGATAGTGGTGACGCTGTCGGGAATGGTGACGCTGGTCAGACCGATACAGTTACTAAACGCATAATCTCCAATAGTTATGACGCTATCGGGAATACTGATGCTGGTCAAGCCGCTGCAGCCATCGAACGCATTGCTGCCAATTCTGATGATTCCGGAAGTCATGGAAACCGTCGCTATTTTTGAGCGGAAGGAACTCCAGGGACGCGAATCTGACATGACCCCACTTCCCTCAATGGTCAGGGTGCCGGTGGTTTCATCGAAGGACCAGGTCATATTGACCCCGCAGGTGCCGGAGGTGGCGGCGGCGTTGGGAATCTCGACCTGAAGGTCGGATTTCTCCGGGAGCTCTGCGATAGTCTCCGATGAGGGGGACGCCTGGGGCTGTTCCTCATTGGGGAGTTCGTCCGCCGCCAAGGCGGCAAAGGGGAGGGCCGTCAAGAGAAAGAGGGCAGCCAGGAGAAGGGAGAGCAGGCGTTTAGTTTGCATAAGATACCTCCATATTGACAATGATTCAAAATGAAACAATTGAATTGTAACAAAATGTTACAATTTGGTCAAGATGAAGGGACTAAAAATGATACGAAAACAGCGGAAAATGAGCCAGCAGCAGGTGGCTATGGCTCTGTTTATCAGCCGGGAGGCCCTTTGCAATTACGAGAATGGAGCCAGGGAGCCGTCCTTTGCGCTGCTGAACCGAATGTCGGAATATTTCAACGTGTCCATAGATTATTTAATCAACGGGAAGGAGTTTGAGAGCAGGCCGTAGGGCCTGTTTTTTTGCAGTCTTGCGGCAATTTGGTGGGCGAGCTCTCCCTCACCTGTCAGCTTCGCTGACATCCTCCCCCACTGGGGGGACGGGCCGCCGAGGGCGTCGGCCCCTACGGTCGGGATGACAAGAGGGGTGACGGCAAGAGCATTACCAAAAGTCCTTCCCCCAGCGGGGGAAGGTGGCACACAGCGGCGCAGCCGCAAGTGTCGGTTGAGGGAGAGAACTGCATTCTCCCTCACCTGTCAGCTGCCGCTGACATCCTCCATCCAGCCCGAAACATAGTCGCAGAGCGTCGCTAATCGCTCCTCCTGCTCGTTGTTTCGGTCGCAGCTCAACTCGCTGCATCCCGCACTGCGGGCGCTCGTATCGCTGCCCACTGAGGGAAGAACAGACCCCTTTCGTCATTTTGGCCGGAGGCCAAAATGCCACCTCCCCTGCTGCACCTAAGACTAATTACCTCCCCTTCCGTCACGGGCAGCCAGCT
>JAFSPW010000113.1 GCA_017451295.1 Clostridia bacterium | reverse complement strand
TCCCTCCGCTCGCTTCGCTCGGTCGGGATGACAAGAGGGGGAAACGGTGGAGGCAAGAATCCGTTTCCAAAAGCCTTCCCCTTCGAGGGGACGGTGGCGCGGCGAAGCCGTGACGGATGAGGTGGCATACTAAAAGCCCGGAGCCGTGAGGCACCCGGGCATTCCTTCATGGAGCGAAGCGAGAAATCACGGCGCAGCCAATTCATGGGCGGCAGCCCAATTCATGGCGCAGCCAAATCATCAAATGATTTGCACCTTACGGTGCATGAATTGCCCTGCGGGCATGAATTGAACCTAACGGTTCGTGAATTGACGGCTTGCGCCGTCATGATTTGCCGCCGAGGCGGCATTGCGGCCCCCTCACACAGGGGCCGGGAATTATCACAATTGAGTTGCAATTACGCCCTTGTGATTTCATATTCCGGGGGTAAGATGGCAGCATCAAATAAAGGAGAAAATGCCATGGAACACATCACAATCAAAAAACGTCTGTCCGTAGGCCTGGGTCTGTTCTTCACCTGCCTGGTGCTCACGACGGTGGTGGGCCTGTTCGGCGGCCTGATGATAAGCAACTACACCCACGATAACTACGTTCTTTACGCCCAGCGGGAGACCCCCGCGGTAGCGGAGGCCGTACCCGAGACGGCGGGGGAGACGGCGGCTGCTCCCGAAGCAGAAGAAAAGAGTCAGTCGGTGGAGGCCGCGATCAGCGCCGGCACCGTGGGCACTTTTTCCGAGGGCGGCCAGTACACCAAGGCCCAGGTGGTGGAGATGTGCGCCCCGAGCGTGGTGGGCATCGACATCTCCTATACCGCCACCATGAACAACTTCTGGTACGGCTACGGGCAAAGCTATGAGGCCACGGGCTCCGGTTCCGGCGTCATTTTGACGGCGGACGGGTACATCGCCACCTGCGCCCATGTGGTGGACAAGGCCAACACCGTGAAGGTGACCTTGAACGACGACACGGAGTATGAGGCCAAGGTGGTGGGCACTGACAGCCGCAACGATTTGGCCATCATCAAGATTGAGGCCACGGGCCTGATTCCCGCCGCCATCGGCGATGCCAGCACCCTGACCGTGGGCAGCGATGTCATCGCCATCGGCAACCCCCTGGGCGAGCTCAGAGGCACGGCCACGGCGGGCATCATCTCCGCCACCAACCGGACCATCGAGGTGGAGGGAACCACCATGACCCTGATTCAGACCGATGCGGCCATCTCCCCCGGGAACTCCGGCGGCGGTCTCTTTGATGCCAACGGCAAGCTTATCGGCATCGTCAACGCCAAGGTCAGCGACAGCTCCGCCGAGGGCTTGGGCTTCGCCATCCCCGTGGACAGCGTGGTGGACGAAATCAGCGACCTGCTCAGCTTCGGCTATGTGACCGGTCGGCCCTATCTGGGCGTGGCCACCCAGGATGTGTCCCTGCGGACCCGGTCCGGCATGTGGTACTACTCCGACGGCACCCGCTGTGTCATGGTGGAGCGCGTGGTGGAGGGCAGTGCTGCCGACAAGGCGGGCATCCAGGACGGGGATTTGATTCTCCAGCTGAACGACACCAAGATTACCTCCGGCGAGGACCTTTCCAACGCCATCGCCGCCTTTAAGCCCGGCGACACCGCCACGCTGACCATCCAGCGGGGCGGGGAGGAGAGCACCGTCTCTGTCACCTTTGGGGAGTATGCTCCCAGCAAGGATTGACGGTCTACGGCCGTCGTAGGTGGGGCCAGACCATTTGAGGCAAATATAATTTGATATACCTGTAGGTAGAAAGGGCCATCCGGCCCTTTCTCCTTATTATGTGCCGCAAATTAACGGCGTTTTTGGGCCTTCATATAGCTTACTATAATTCGGCCCAAAGAACGCCGTTTCTGCCCTCCTCCTCGGGGGCCTTCTGAC
>JAFSPW010000112.1 GCA_017451295.1 Clostridia bacterium | reverse complement strand
CGCAACGGTGGAGGCAAGAATCCGTTCCTTTGCCAGTTTTGTTTGGCAACGGTGGAGGCAAGGGTTTTCCCTGTCATTTCGACCGAGGAAGCGGCAGCGACCGAGTGGAGAAATCTCTTGTACAAGGGAGTTGGTTCCCAGATCCCTCCGCTCGCTGCGCTCGGTCGGGATGACAAGGGGGGGAGAACGGCTCGGTCGGGATGACAAAAAGGGGGAAACGGTGGAGGCAAGCGTCCGTTTCCAAAAGCCTTCCCCTTGAGGGGAAGGGGGACCGCTTGCAGTGGATGAGGTGGCATGATAAAAGCCCGGGGCCGTGAGGCCGCCGGGCATACCTTCATGGAGCGAAGCGAGAAATCATGGCGCAGCCAATTCATGGGCCACAGCCCAATTCATGGCGAAGCCAAATCATTGAATGATTTGCACCTACGGTGCATGAATTGCCCTGCGGGCATGATTTGAACCTGACGGTTCATGAATTGACGGCTGGCGCCGTCGTGAATTGCCGCCGGGGCGGCATGGTCAACGGCCGTCTATCAGTATTCCGGTTCGGGGGTGAGATTGCCGCCGGCAGCCGCTACGGCCGCGCGGGCAAGCAGCAGCGTAGGGTCGATGAAGGGGATGCGGCCGCCGGTTTCAAAGACCAGAGGCAGCTCCGTGCAAGCCATCAAAAAGGCCTGGGCGCCGTCGTCCTCCATGAGCATAATCTCGGGATAGAGGCGCTCCGGGTGGGGGTTGCGGCCGGCCTTAATCTCGTCATAGATAAGGTACATCAGATTCTCGATGCCCCGCCGGGTGGGGGTCAGCAGCCGCATGCCCCGGGCTTCAAAGTAAGGCTCGTAGATATGGGCATCGATGGTGCCGGAGGTGGCCAGGAGCCCGGCGCAGGTGATGCCGTTTTGCTGGCAGTAGTCCGCCGTAATCTCCAGCATGTTCAGCACCGGAATTCCCACCGCCGCCTGGACCCCGGCGTGGTAGTAGTGGGCGGTGTTGCAGGGGATGATGAGCAGGTCCGCCCCCATGGCCTCCAGCCGCTTGGCGGATTCAATCATGAGGGTCTGGGGGTCGTCGCTGCCCCGCTCGATGCAGGCGGTTCTGTCGGGGATGTCGGTGTTGTTGTCGATGAGCACATGCAGATGCTCCTGGTCGGTGGCGGCTTTGGTGTTCTCGATAATCTTGGTGAACAGGTCCGCCGTGGCCATGGGTCCCATGCCCCCAATGATGCCGATAACCTTGCGATTGCGAATCATGCTGAATCCTCCTTGTGTCATTTATACGTATATCAGTATCGCCGTTGCCAAAAGACTGCCTTAAAAGTGGTGTCCGCCGCCACTAAAGCCGCCGCCGGAGTGTCCGCCGCCGCTAAAGCCGCCGCCATGACCGCCGCCGGAGGAGGAGCTTTCCACATGGCGGGTCTTGCGCCGGTGGAGCAGCGTAGCGGCCACCGCCGCCACGGCCCCCACCGTAGCCACGGTGGAGGCGGTGTTCACCGCCACCTTCACCTTCAGGGCGTTCTGGGGGGAGAGCTTTCTGTGCTGGAGGCTGACGATGCAGAAGTTTACCGCAAGGGCCAGGCACAGGGCCAGCAGGGCGTTGGTCACATACCTAAGCGGCGCCGTGACCCGTCCCCCCTCCAGCACAGCAGCCGTCTGCTCAAAGGTTTTTTGGGCGAAAAGGTAATACTGTTCCTTGCTGGCAAGGGTATAGAGCTTGTCGGTGATGGCGCTAGAGCGGGCATCGGTGAGATACTTGCGGGCGGCGCCGTGGGAGGCAAGGTAGATATACCGGTTGTCCATGTCCACCAGCAGGACCACCCCGGAGGTGTCCCCAAAGGCGGACAGATACCGGCTTTGGGCCAGGCTTTCGGAGGAGGAGGCGTTCTGGTTCACCGTGAGAAAGAGGGCGTTGCCGTAGGGCAAAAGGGCGGCCATGTCAGAGAGCAGGAGCTGCTCCTCCCCCTCGGTGAGAAGGTCCGCCTCGTCCAGCACCAACGCGGTATACCCTTCCTCTGCCCGTGTCCCCAGGGGCAGCAGCAGCAAAAGCCCCAGCAGCAGAATACAAATACGCTTAGTTGCGGCCATTGTCAGCTCCCTCCCTTCTGAAGAAATTGGGCACGGGTCTTGTGGTCAGCTCGTTACAATGCCGGACGGCGGAAAGGATGTTCAGCAGCATTCCCCCGAGACACCCCAGGCACAGGCCATAGTACCAGCCGTCGTGGGCCAGCTCCCCGGCGCTGACAAGCAGCCCGGCCACCATGATGATAAGTCCCAGCACCCCGGGCAAAATGGCGGACTTATTTGCCATGCCGGCGGCGTTGCGGATAATCAGGATGCTGATGACCAGCTGGCCCACCGCCCCAAATAGGAACACGGGGCCGACGCCGCCTTGAGAGCCGCCGGTGGTGAAAAAGGCCACGGCGGCCATCAGGCCGTAATACAGCACCGCGAGGGTGGTGCCAAGGCACGAGGAGCCGGGGAGCTTGCGCTTCTTGCCCGCTTGGCTCTGATGCCCCCAATCGAAGGTATGCTGCTCCTGGAGCCGGATGCGCTTGAGCTCCCCGTTTAGAAGCTGCCCCGAAACGAGCAGCAGCAACGCGCTGATGGCCGCGAGGAGCCTTGCCCCCATAAACACGGGCAGCAGGCTCAGCAGCAAAAACAGCACCCCTGCCCCTATGAGGGAGGTCAGCAAAAATTGCTTTAGGTCCACCGGCACCTCCGTGCTCAGCTTCCCGGTCTGCCCGTTCATCACGGAATAGGCCACCCTATCCCCCTTCCTATAGGTCAGGAACCACACGGGGAACAGGGACACCCGCTGTCCCTGGGCCGTAGCGCCCACCTGCTGCAGCCGCTCCTGCTTCCCCGCCGGGAGGGAGAGGGTGATGCCGCCGGCCTCCTTTCGGATGCCCTCGTATACCTTTTCCGTGGCCTGGCTTAAGGCCAGCTCCTCGTAGACCCCCGGGTCCGTGGTCACCTTGTCCGCATAGAACCCAGCTAGATACCCTTCCGCAAAGGGCCGTGCCTCCTTCTGGTCGAAGGGGGCAATCTGGGCGGCCAGGGTGTCGTCGAAGGCGGCGGAAGCATCGTACACCGCCCCCTCCACCGCCCCGCCGATGTGGGCCTTCACATCGTAGGTTTCCGTATAGTCATAGCCGCCCCGGGTGTAGGTCTTGGTGCCCTTTATGCTCAAATCCTTCTCCGGGATGGTCACGTCGATGTTCCAATAGGGCAGGTACACCCCCCGGAACCCCTCCAAAAAGGCCGGGTCCTTCAGCTCCTTGGGCACATAGAGCTTCCGCTTGACGGCCTGTTCATAAGCCTCCGCCGCCTCCGCCTTGGTCTTTGTAAAGGGGATGATGGCTGTGGGCCGCTGGGCCGGGGCCATCTTCTGTGTCAGGGTGGCCTCCCCGCCGCAGTAGGCGCAGTAGGCCACGGTCTGCTCCTGCGGCGCCGTCAGCTCCGCCCCGCAGTTGGGGCAGAGGAACAGGTTCACAAGGTATGCATCCTGCACGGTTTGGGCGGCGTTGCTGTAGCCGTATTCCCCCAGCCCCATGCGCGTGTCGCAATAGGGGCAATGGAGCTGCTTATCTTCGATGTCATAGACCATGCCGCCGCCGCAGTTGGGGCACTTGATTCCCACGGTTTTCTCCCTCCCTTTCCGGCTGTGTTAAAACTCCACGGGACAGCCCAGGTTCATGTTGATCAGCGGCAGATACCAGTCGCTGTAGTAGTAGGGCCGCCCCGGATGCCCGGACACGGGCACATCGCTCCAGCTCATGCCCCAGGGCCGCAGGATGATGTGGTAGATAAAGTCCCCATCCCCGTCGGAATAGGGGCAGGTAATCTCAATCATGTGCTCGTAGCGGGACACCTCCGTGTCCGTGGGGTCCACCCGCCAGGTGCCATCGCTTAAATCCTGCTCGTCAAACTCCCAGAAATAGCCGTCGGTGGTGATGAGGGTGCCGGCGCCGGAGCCGCCGGGGGCGATGCGAATCTCCGCCTCCGCGAGCTCTACCATCTCGTCCGGGTCCCCCTCCTCCTCATAGAGGTACAGGGTGCCCACGCCGCCGCCATCCACCTCTATGCGGGCGCACACATCAAAGGTATAGTCCCCCAAATCGGCATACCCCTCGGAACGGCCCTTGCTGTCGATATACCAATAGCCGTACCAGTCCCCGTTCCAATAGCTTTGGGGGTCCATGGCCGCGGTCGCCGGCCGAGCGGTGGGGGCAAGGGGCAGGGGCTCTATGTCCTCCCCGTCCTCGGGGTCCTCCCAATCGGGCTCGGCATCAAAGTCGTCCTCCTCGCCGTCCCAGTCGGCATCCTCATAATCCGCCTCCAGGGCCTTGTCCACCTCCTCTTCCGGGGCAAAGGAGAGCACATGGTCCTCATAGAGCACCTGCACATGCCCATCGGGCAGCAGGGTATAGCCGGTACCGGTGCCGTTCTCAAAGAACAGGTCCCGGCCCGTATAGCTGAACACCAGGTTTTCCTCCGGCAGCTCCAGCACGCCGGTGCCGTCCTCCCCGAACCAGAGCCCCCGTTCGTAGATGTTGTAATCGAGCAGCCGGGCCATGGCCAATAGATCGAGCTCCACCTCCGTCATCTCGTCCCTGTCGGCGATGGCGTAATACTGCCTGTCCTCTGAATAGGCATCGGGACCAAGGCCCAGCTCCCCCTCCTTCACGAAGGTGATATACACGCCGTCAAAGTCCACCAGAAGCGTGCCGTCTTCCACATAGCCGTAATACTCCTCCTCCTCAAAGGTGAAGGTCAAATCCTCCTCGTCCTCCAGCAGCCACTTGCCGGAAGCGGACTGGCCCCCCAGGGTGACGGTGCAGCGGCCCCCCTTTTTCAGCTTCAGACCCGTGGCGCCGTCGGGCAGCACGTCCTGAACGGGGAGCATACCCTCCTCGTGCTCTGCCCGGGTGCCCACATAGGTCCCCAGCAGGGGGTCCTTCGTCTTCTCTTGACAGCCCGCCAAACCAAGCGCCAGCACCAGCGCCAGCAACAGGCACATATATCTTTTCATAGAACGGTTCCTTTCCTCGGTATAATTTATATATACTATAGCATAGACGGATTATAAAATCTACCTGTCCGCAAAAAAAGCTTGACAGACGGGAATGCCGTGGTACAATACCCATAGATTATATATGAAACCTGCGAGAAAGAGAAGTACGCCTTCGCATCTTGTGCCAAGAGAGCCCCCGGTGGTGGAAGTGGGGCCGCAAGGGAAGGGGGAATGGACTTTCGAGGGCGGCTTGAACGGGCTTTTGCCTCAGTAGACGCCGACGGGATGCCCACCCGTTATCCACCGGGCTGTGCATGATGGTGCACAGAAGCGAGTGGGCGGCAGTTGCCGCCAAATTGGGTGGTATCGCAGGAAGCAGCGGCTCCTTGTCCCATAGGGACGGGGGGTCTTTTTGTTTCCCACCATCGCCGCCACAACACCTATCGGAGGATAAAAAAATGAAGAAGTTGACTAAAGTTCTCTGCCTGCTGCTGACTGTCGTGCTGCTCGGGAGCCTCGCCGCCTGCCGGACGCATGAGCCCGCCGGCGAAGCAAAAAAGAGCTTCACCGTCGGCGTGTGCAACTATGTGGACGATGCGTCCTTGAATCAAATCTACGAGAACCTAAGTGCCGAGCTTACGGCTCTTGGGGAACAGAACGGGGTGGACTTTACCATCCTCTATGAGAACTGCAACGCCGATGCCGCCGTGTTAAGCCAGATTATCTCCGAGTTTCAGGCCCGGAATGTGGACTTGATGGTGGGCATCGCCACCCCCGTGGCCATGAGCATGCAGGGCGCCACCGAGGAGAGCCAAACCCCCGTCATCTTCGCCGCCGTCTCCGACCCGGTGGGCTCCGGCCTGGTGGCGTCTTTGGATGCGCCCGGGGGGAACCTGACGGGCACCTCTGACTATCTCAACACGGCTGCGGTGCTGGAGCTCATCTTCGCCGCGAACCCGGAAGCAAAGACCGTGGGCCTGCTCTATGACCCGGGCCAGGATGCCTCCACCGCCCCCATCGCCGCCGCCAGGGAGGTGCTTGCCAGCCGGGGCATCACCGTCATCGAGCGCACCGGCACCACCGTGGATGAGGTGATGCTGGCGGCCCAGGCCCTGTGCGCCGACAAGGTGGATGCCGTGTTCACCCCCACGGACAACACCATCATGAAGGCGGAGCTGTCCATCTATGAAACCTTCCAGCAGGCGGGCATCCCCCACTACTGCGGGGCGGACTCCTTTGCCCTGAACGGGGCCTTGGTGGGCTACGGCGTGGACTATGCGAATCTTGGCAGGGAGACGGGAAACATGGTCTATGAGCTGCTCACCACCGGGGCGGACCCCGCGAGCACGCCCGTGAAGACCTTCGACAACGGCACCGCCACCGTGAACACGGACACCTGCGCCGCCCTGGGCCTGGACTATGACACGCTCAGCGCCGCCTTTGCGCCGTTTTGCACCAAGGTCCAGCCCATCACCACCGCCGAGAGCTTCGGGGACTAAGCGGTGCTGAACCTACTGCAAACGGCCCTGGAACTGGGCCTTATCTGCTCGCTGACTACCCTCGCGCTGTTTGTAAGCTATGGGATGCTGAACGTGTGCGATTTGTCCACGGACGGGTGCTTCACCCTGGGGGCCGCCGTGGGGGCGGTGGTGGCTGCCGCCGGGCACCCGGTGCTCTCCCTCCCCGCCGCCATTTTGGCGGGCATGTGCTCGGGGTTTGTCACCGCCTTTTTGCAGACCCGCATGGGGGTCAACTCGCTGCTTGCGGGCATCGCCGTGAACACGGGGCTATACTCCATCAACATCGCCGTCATGGGCGGCAGCTCCCTGGTGAACCTAAATAAGGTGGAGACCGTGTTCACCGGCATGCGCTCCCTGCTGCTGCCGCTGCACCTTGACGGCCAGTATAAGCTCATTACGGCCCTTGTCTTCGTACTCATCATCTGGGGCTTTTTAGTGGTGTTCCTTAAAACCCGGCTGGGGCTTTCCATCCGGGCCACGGGGAGCAATGCGGACATGGTTCGCTCCTCCTCCATCGACCCCACCTTCACCACCACGGTGACCCTCATCATCTCCGGCGGCATCACGGCCCTGTCCGGGTGCCTGCTGGCCCAGTGCCAGAAGTCCGCCAACATCGACATGGGCAGCGGCATGGTGACCATCGCCCTGGCATCACTTTTAATGGGGGGGACCCTCATCAAAAGGGGGAGCCTGCAAAAGCGGGCTCTTAGCGCCGTCTTAGGGGCGGTGCTGTTTCGGCTCATCTATATGATTGCCCTCAGGCTCCATCTGCCCGCCTTCCTCTTAAAGCTTATCTCCGCCCTCATCGTCATCATCTGCATCTGGGGCGCTCAATTGCAGCTCCCCGGGCGCAGGAAAGGGGGCCAAACATGCTGACCCTAAAAGAGGTTACCAAGACCTTCAACCCCGGCACGCCGGACCAAAAGCGGGTGCTAAGCGGCATCAGCTTTCAGCTAAGCAAAGGGGACTTTGTCACCCTTATCGGCTCCAACGGCGCGGGCAAATCCACGCTGCTCGGGGCCATCTGCGGGAGCTTCCCCATTGACGGCGGCACCATCGAGCTGGGGGGCCGCGACATCACCGCCGAAAAGGCGCACGCCCGGGCCCGGTACATCGGCCGCCTGTTCCAGGATCCCCTTCGGGGCACGGCCCCGGCCATGAGCGTCATGGAGAATCTGTACCTCGCTTCGGGCTGGGGCGGCTGGCTCTCCACCCCCCGCAAGCGGGAGGTGGATGCCCTGAAGGATAAGCTGGCTCTGCTGGATATGGGTCTGGAGAACCGGCTGCAGGAGCCCGTGGGCCTGCTTTCCGGCGGCCAGCGGCAGGCGTTGACCTTGCTTATGGCCACCATCACGCCGCCAAAGCTGCTGCTGCTTGACGAGCACACCGCGGCCCTTGACCCCGCCGCCGCAAAGAAGGTCCTCTCCCTCACCGCCTCCATAGTGGCGGAGCATGGCCTCACCTGCCTGATGGTGACCCACAACATGAAGGACGCCCTGCGCCTTGGGAACAGGACCATGATGATGGACGGGGGCAGCATCGTGCTGGACGTGTCCGGGGCGGAGCGGCAAGCCCTCACCGTGGACGACCTGTTGCAGCGCTTCAAGGCCGGCACCGCCACGGACAGGGTGCTGCTAAGCTAATACACCGACCAAAATGAAAGCAGCCCGGGGCCGCAAGGCGCCCGGGCATTCCTTCATGGAGCGAAGCGAGAAATCATGGCGCAGCCAATTCATGGGCGGCAGCCCAATTCATGGCGTAAGCCAAATCATTTTTTGATTTGCACCTGCGGTGCATGAATTGCCCTGCGGGCATGAAATGAACCTGGCGGTTCGTGAATTGACGGCAAGCCGTCGTGATTTGCCGCCGATGGCGGCAAGGCCAGGAGTCACCCCTTCCGTCATTTTTGCCAAGGCAAAAATGCCACCTCCCCCATTCCCTCACGGGAACGGTGGAGGCAAGGGTGCTCCAAAAGCCTTCCCCGCCTTGCCTTCCCCTTGAGGGGAAGGTGGCGCGGCGAAGCCGTGACGGATGAGGTGGCATAATAAAAGCCCGGGGCTGCAAGGCACCCGGGCATTCCTTCATGGAGCGAAGCGAGAAATCATGGCGAAGCCAATTCACGGGCGGCAGCCCAATTCATGGCGTAAGCCAATTCATTCAATGATTTGCACCTCACGGTGCGTGAATTGCCCTGCGGGCGTGAAATGAACCTTCGGTTCGTGAATTGACGGCTGACGCCGTCGTGAATGGCCGCCGAGGGCGGCATTGCGGCCCCCCACACGGGGGCCGTACACGGGGGCCGCATCATTTCCAAAGATAGTCCGGGTAGAGGCCGGCGGCCTTCATGTCCCGAATGCTCTGCTGGAGCTCGGGCATGTCCTGCTGATAGGTGACCCCGTGCCACTTGGCGCCGCAATGGAGCACCTTCACGGTGGCCTTGCCTTCCTTGATCAAGTCATCCGTGAGCCGGGGCACCAGATACTCGCACTTTAGGGGGTTCTTGGGCAGATTCTCGTCCAAAAAGGCGGGGAAGCGAGCCTGTGCCTCCTGCAAAAAGTCCGGCATATAGCCCCAGAAGTTCATGGACACCACGTCCTCGGGGTCAAGGTCCGTATAGGTCTGCCCCTCGTCCTCCGTAAAGGCGATGCCCCCGTTGCGCTTTTCAATCCGAAGCCGCTCCTGAATGCCGGTAAGCATGTCGCTGCCATCCACCTGGCACACGCCCCGGGCAACATGCCCGTTATCGGTGACGGTGTTCTTCAAAAGATACCCCACCATGGCATACTCCCCCTTAGCATGGGGTTCCTTAAGATAGGCATAGATGGCTTCATAGGCTTCCTTGCCATAGAAGTCGTCCGCATTGATGACGGCAAAGGGGCTGTCCCCAATCAAATCCTTGGCGGCGAGCACGGCGTGGGTGGTGCCCCAGGGCTTAATCCGCCCCTCCGGCACGGCGTACCCCTCCGGCAGGGCGTTCATGTTCTGGAACGCGTACTCGAGCTCCATGAACCTCCGGACCCGGCTGCCGATCAGGGCCTCAAAGTCCTCCTTCATCTCGGGCTTGATGATGCACACCGCCTTTTCAAAGCCCGCTCTCCTCGCATCAAAGAGGGAGAAGTCCATGATGACATGGCCTTGCTCATCCACCTTGGCCATCTGCTTGAGCCCGCCGAAGCGGCTGCCCATACCGGCGGCCATAATCACAAGAATGGGTTTGTTCATTGCATTTTCCTCCTGATTGTTTATATTTCTTTGGGTCCATCCCCAATGGTAGCGGTATAGAAGGCGCAGGGGTGGCCGATGGCGGCCTCATAGGCCCTGCCCACGGCATCCATGACCTTTTGCGCCTGGTCCGCCTTCACAATGGCCACGGCACAGCCCCCAAAGCCGGCCCCGGTCATCCTTGCCCCCAGGACCCCCGGTTGCTTTTGGGCCTCCTCGACCAGGGTGTTTAGCTCCTTGCAGGACACCTCGTACAAATCCCGCAAGGAGGCGTGGGACTCGTTCATCAGCTGCCCGAAGGCGTTTAGCTCCCCCCGGCGCAGACACGCGCAGGCCCGGACGGTCCGCTCGCACTCATAGACCACGTGCTTGGCCCGCTGCCGCTGAACCTCATCCGTGATGAGGGCCTTGTTTTGTTCAAAGACCTCCGGCGACACCTGGGCAAGGTTCTCTATGGGCAGCTTCTGCTGCAGGGCCGCGAGCGCTCCCTCGCACTCGCTTCGCCGCTGGTTATACTTGCTGTCCGCCAGGGTCCGGCGCTTGCAGGTGTTCATGACAAGCAGCAGGCAATCGCCCAGGTCCACGGGCACATACTCATACGCCAAGGTGGCGGTGTCAAGATACACCGCCCTGTCCTTGCGACCGAGGGCGATACTAAACTGGTCCATGATGCCGCTGTTGAGACCCACGAAGCCGTTCTCCGCCCGCTGGCCGAGCAGCGCTAAATCCACATCCGTCACGCATAAATTAAAGCACTCCCGGACCGCCGCCCCCGTGACCACCTCCAAGGATGCGGAGGAGGAGAGCCCGGCCCCGTTGGGGATGTTCCCATAGATGAGCAGCTCAAAGCCGCCCTCCAGAGTGATGCCCCGTTCCTTTAGCGCAAAGAGGACCCCCAGGGGGTAGTTCGTCCAGCCCTGGGCCTTGCGGTAGGAAAAATCGTCCAGGCTCCCTTCCTGCACCCCGGCCTGGGGGAAGTTCAGGGAGTAGAAGCGCAGCCGCCGATCCGCCCGCCGCCGCAGCAGCCCCCAGGTGCCCATGGTCAGGGCGCAGGGCAGCACATGGCCGCCGTTATAGTCCACATGCTCGCCGATAAGGTTCACCCGCCCCCCGGCAAAGAAGCACCGGGGGTCCTCCCCGGGCCCAAAGGCCGTATAAAAGGCGATGATAAGTTCCTGTTTGTTCATCTATTATGCCTCCTGAATGTGATAGAGCTCCGAGCCAAAGTCCCCCAGCATCCGCACCCGGTCAGAGTAGCCGGTGCCGATGAAGCGGGTGTTCAGCGGCACCCCCTCCATGAGCGCCCGGCCCGTGGCGGTAAAGGTTTCCTTGCCGTCTGGGAGCATATAGAATCGGTCGATAAGATGGATGATGAAGCCGTCCTTCCTGAGGTTCACCGGGGCCACATGCTTGATAAGGCTCGACAGCGGCCCCACCCGAAGGCCCTTGGTCTTGCGCTCCACCTGATAGGTAGCCTCCGCCTTCAAACCCGGCACCCGCAGCACATCCACCGGGGCGGCGGCCTTGCTCTCCATCATAAACCGGGCCACCACGGCCCCCTTCTCCCCCACGGCGGCCCAGCCCTCCATGCCGTTCTGCCGGCCCAGGCGATAGAACCGGCCGAACTGGAAGAGGCGGCGGTTGGCCCTATAGTAGGCCATGCTGCTCCTCGCCTCCTTCTTCTCCGCCGGGGTCAGGGTGCCCATGTCCATCTCCCAGCCAAGGGCGCCAAAGGCGCTCACATGGAACCGGGTGGACAGCGGCGTAGTCCGCAGCGTCTGCTGGTGGGGGGCTTCGGAGATATGGGACCCCATGCAGCAGGGGGGATACAGATAGCTAAGCCCCCCCTGAATGCGGACCCGCTCCACCGGGTCCGTGTCGTCGCTGGCCCAAATCTGCTGGCAGTAGCAGAGCATCCCTAAA
Organism: Clostridia bacterium; assembly: GCA_017451295.1. Classification (GTDB taxonomy): domain Bacteria; phylum Bacillota; class Clostridia; order Christensenellales; family CAG-138; genus RUG472. Next base: position 6,681 of record JAFSPW010000112.1, on the reverse strand, counting down.
TCGAACCGATTGCCCCCGGAGGAGCAGCTTTCAAAGAGCACCTGCGGCCGGGGATAGAAGATGCGGCCCAGAATGTCGTACAGGCCCTTGATATACTCGTGGAAAAAGGCCCCGTTTTCGCAGAAGGGGGAGTACATGTCGCTCATGTGCCGGTTCATGTCCCACTTCACATAGGTGATGGGGCAGCTGTCCAAAATGGCACACACCTGCTCCACGATATAGTCCCGGACCGCCGGGTTCACAAGGTCCAGCAGCAGCTGGTTTCGGCCATAGGAGGGGTTCCTGTTCGGGAGCTTCACGGCCCAGTCGGGATGCTGGCGGTATAGGTCGCTGTCCTCGTTGACGCTCTCGGGCTCCATCCAAAGCCCAAAGCCCATGCCAAGCTTGTTAACCCGCTCGCACAGGCCCGTGAGCCCGTGGGGCAGCTTCTTTTTGTCCACGGCATAGTCCCCCAGGCCCGCCCGGTCGTGGTTGCGGCCCTTAAACCAGCCGTCGTCCAGGACGAACAGCTCTACCCCTGCCTGCTTAGCCTTCTTTGCCAGGGAGAGGAGCTTCCTCTCCCGAAAGGAAAAAAAACAGGCTTCCCAATCGTTGCACAGGATGGGCCGTTCCCTGTCCTTCCAGTCCCCCCGGACGATGTGGTTTTGGATGAAGCTGTGAAAGTGGGCGGAGAGTCCGTTATACCCCCCGTCAGAATAGGTCAAGACGGCCTCCGGGGTCTCAAAGCTCTCCCCCGGGGAGAGGGTGTACTGGAAGCACCGGGGGCTGATGCCGCCCATGATGCGTACAAGGCCGCTTTCCCCCATCTCCAGAGCCGTATAGTGGTTGCCGCTGTAGATAAGGTTAAAGCCCCAGCAGCGGCCCAGGTCCTCCCCGCAGCCCGTTTCGCTGACGATAACGCCCGGGTTATGCTTGTTGCCGGAGGCGCCGGTGCTGCCCTCGTTCACATAGATGCCGGGACAGACCTTCCGGTCGTGGCGGCGGGCTTCCTTTATCCAGGCTCCGTCAAAGGTGGTGAAGGTCAGCTCCCGGGCGGGGACCATGTCCACCATATAGCTCATGAGCTTGCGGAGGGTCAGGGGCTTGTCCCCCTCGTTTATGATGACCGCCCGGCGGGTGAGGATGTCCTCCTTAGCAAAGACGGTGTAGTATAGATCGAGCTTTACGGGGCTTGCCGCCTCCATAAAGTGCAGAATCAGGGTCTCGGCCTCCTGTTCCGCGGCATAGGGGCCGGGCAGGGTCTGCAGGGGCGCTATGCCCTGTTGTATCTCGTGGCCCAAAAAGAGAAAGTCGTTCGTGAAGGTGCCGTCGGGGAGCAGCAGCTCTATGGGCGGGTTGCGAAAGTCGCCCTTGCCGGTGCCGCTCCACTCCAGGGGGATGTTGTCCAGAAAATACCCGCTGCCCGGGGCATACTCCACCGCCGTGCCTCGGCCTATGGTGCGCTTGTAGGAAAGGGCCTGGGCATCCGCCGGGGACACGGGGCCGCCAAAGTGGATGTGCTCCCCATGACCAAAGTCCGTAATGCCCATCATATAGGCGGTGTGGTCCGTGGACAGACAGAACAGCTTGTCCAAACACTGAATCATGGTTCTTCCTCCTTGCTCTCAAAGTCTTCTATTATGACAGCCTCCCAGGGCTGCAGCAGATGGTTTAGGGTCTTGGTGCCGTGGGTGGACAAAGCCGGCTTCCCGAGTAGCGGCAGCCGCAGGGGCGTATTGGACCAGTTGATGATGACATACAGCCTGTCCCTTCCCAGCCGCCGCTCAATCTTGCACCAGCGCTTCTCCTTCACGGTGAAGCGGCAGGTCCCCTCCTTTAGGATTTGGCTGGCGTTCCGGTAGGCAAGGAGGGCTTTGCACCAATGGAGGACGGAGTTTGGATCCTGCTCCTCCATCCGGGCGTTGATGCGGGTATAGTTCTCGTTCACCTTCAGCCAGGGGGTGCCGGTGGTAAAGCCCGCATTGGGTTCGTCGCTCCACTGCATGGGCGTGCGGGCGTTGTCCCGGCTGGCTATCTGCATGAGCCTGAACCGTTTCTTCTCCGAGACCCCCAGCTTCTGCAGGATGCCGTCGATGTTGTGGGACTCCACATCCTGAATATCCGCCATGGAGGCAAAGCGGGCGTTGGTCATGCCGAGCTCCTCCCCCTGGTATATAAACGGGGTCCCCCGGAGGGTCAGCAGCAGCGTCAGCATGGCCTTGGCGCTCTCGGGGCTTTCGTCCCCAAACCGGGACACGGACCGGGCCTGGTCGTGGTTTTCGAGCACCAGGGCGTTCCAGCTAAGCGCCTTCTGCCACTTTTCAAGGCTTTTGAAAAACCGCCGCAGGGCGAACTTTCGGGGGAACCATTTGATAAAGAAGTTGTCTGCCCCCAAATGGTCGAAGGTGAAGGCCATGGACAGCTCCGGCTGCTCCCGGTTGGTAAGCTTCTGTGCCTCCCTGGGGGAGATGAGCACCGTTTCCCCCACGGTGAAGCAGTCGTATTTAGAGAGCACATCCCGATAGAATCGCTGCAGCAGGGCGTGGCAGCCGGGCCGGTTCATATACCGTTCGCTGCCGGTCAAAATATACTTGGGGAAGCCGTTTTTCAGGCTGTCCTTCCACAAAAGGGTGATGACGTCGCACCGAAAACCCGCCACGCCCCGGGCGAGCCAGAAGTCCATGACCTTCTCCACCGCCTCGATGACCGCCGGGGTGTGGTAGTTCAAATCCGGCTGACCCTTTGCAAACAGGTGCAGATAGTATTGGCCCCGCACCGTATCGAAGGTCCAGCAGCTGCCGCCGAAAAAGCCGGTCCAGTTGTTGGGCGGGCGCTTGCCCCTGCCGTCCCGCCAATAGTAAAAGTCCGTATAGGGGGCTTCCCGGCGGCGGCTTTTTTGGAACCACTCGTGCTCTTTGGAGGTGTGGTTGATGACGAGGTCCATCACGATGCCCAGGCCGAGCTTCTTAGCCTCGGCGATGAGCCGGTCCATATCTCTTAGGGTGCCGAATTTGGGGTCGATGTCCGTATAGTCGGAGATGTCGTAGCCGTTGTCCTCCCCGGGGGAGCGATACACCGGGCTCAGCCACAGCAGCCCCACCCCCAGGGACTTTAGATACGGGAGCTTGCTGATGATGCCGGGAATGTCCCCCACGCCGTCGCCGTTGCTGTCGCAAAAGCTCATGGGGTAGATTTGGTATACGGTCTTCTCCTGCCACCAGGTCTGCATAGCGCCCTCCTGTGTCCTTAGTGAACGGTCACCAGATATTTGGGAATCAGCATCAGGGGCTTATAGTTCAGCTTGCTGAAGCGGATGCCCTCGTCCCCCCCGTCGTCCTCCCGGTTCACATAGGCAAACTCCTTGCCCATGAAGCGGACGAAGGCCTGGGCCATGGCCGGATACGCACCGGGGGCGATGCGCCGGGCTTTCTCCCCGTGTACAAACAGGGTGTCCCCCCGCACCTCCCCCACGGCCAGGGCCGTGATGCCCAGCCGGGTCATAAGACAGGCCGCCTTTTGGTTCAGGCAGCAGTAGATTTCGATAAGGTCCATGGTGCCCTGCATTTCGTTGCGCTCAATCTCGTTGAAGGGGGCGGACTCCGCCTCCACCTGCCGCAAAAACGCCTGGCAGTCCGGGAACATGTCCTGCGTAATCTCCACGCACCGGGCCTCGGGGAACTCCTTATAGAACCTGTTCACATGGTTCTTTTGGCCATGATGCTTCTTGCCCACATACTCAAAGTTCTCCACGTCATAGAGATAGTCCGCCCAGTCCCGCATCTCTTCGGCGGTCATGGCGTTCGTATAGCGGCTTGCAAGCAGGGGCAGCTGGTCCTCCCCCACGCAGGCAAAGCGCAGCACCGCCCCCTGCTCCCGGGCATCCGCCTCTATGAGGGCAAAGGCCGCCGAGGGGTCCCCCGGCCCCAAGGGCACGCTATAGCAGGGACCCAGGTCCTTAAAGATAGACCGAGTCACCATACACCCCCCGGCCAGGGCAAAGGCGGTGTGGTAGATGTTGCGCCACTGGAAGGTGACTCCGGTGGTGTTGTCGCAGATACGGTTGGGACTTGCGGCAAAATAGGGCTCCAGATCCTCGATGTTCGCCCCGTTTACCGCCTGAAACAGACTCATGTGCGCCTCACGATACGTTTTAGATGTGCCCAGTATACCAGAAACCCCCGCCTTTGTGAAGCGGCGCATAAAAAAAGACCCGATCTGGGTCTTGGTCGTTTAGGTGTTGATGAGCTTTTGAAGGAACAAAGCGGCAATCTGCAGCGAGGACTGGGCCTCCGGAGGGATGCCGGGGCCCCCGGGGACGGCGCACAGGCACACACCGCCCACGCACTCCCCTTCCATCTGAATGGGCACCGCCAGCACCCGGGAGAAGGGCCCCGGCTGGTCCTCGGTCAAAGAAAGCTGGGGCTCCTGCAGGACCTGGCCGCGGCTTAGCCCCTTTTGGAAGGCGGGCAGCAGGGCTTTATTCTGGAGCCAGCGCCGCTCCCGGCCCGCCGCCGCCACCACGCTTTCCCTGTCGCAGATAGCCGAAGTCAGGCCGAAGGCGCCGTTGAGCGCCTGGGCGTACTCCTCCGCCACATCCTGCAGCCCCAGCAGGGGGGAATACTTTTTGAGCAGAATCTCCCCCGCCTCCCCCATGTAAATCTCCACCGGGTCGCTTTCCCGTATCCGCAGGGTTCTGCGAATCTCCTTGGGAATCACTATGCGCCCCAGCTCGTCAATCCGCCGGACGATTCCGGTTGCTTTCATGCCGTCACCTCTTTTACCGTATACATTCGTTCTGCCCATATTGTGCCGCCTTTGACCGTAAATATGCACCGAAAATGAAAAAAGATGCATCTTTTTTGGCAAAAAGAGGTTTACTCTCTGAGCAAAATCTGGTATAGTATACTAAATTTTCCTTCAAGGAGGGTTTACAATGGAAAGCAGAGAGCGATTGGGAAGCCGTTTGGGCTTCATCTTGCTCAGCGCCGGCTGCGCCATCGGCTGCGGCAACGTGTGGAAGTTCCCCTGGATGGCGGGCCAGTTCGGCGGCGGCGCCTTCGTGCTCATATACCTTTTCTTCCTGGTGGTGCTGGGCCTGCCCGTCATGACCATCGAGTTTGCCATGGGCCGGGCCAGCCAGAAGAGCCCCGTGGGCATCTACCAGGTCCTGGAGCCCAAGGGCAGCAAGTGGCACATTCACGGCTACTTTGCCCTGGCGGGGAATGTGATTCTCATGATGTTCTACACCGTGGTGGCCGGCTGGATGCTCAACTATGCCGTCAAGACCATGACCGGCGCCTTTGTGGGCCTCGATGCGGCGGGCGTCGGCGGCGAGTTTGGCAAGATGCTTTCCAGCCCCGCCCAGCTAATTATCTACATGGCCATCATCGTGGCCCTGGGCTTTTTGGTCCTCTCCTTCAGTTTGAAGGGGGGTCTCGAGCGGGTCACCAAGTATATGATGCTGGCCCTGTTCGTCATCATGGTGGTGCTGGCCATCCACAGCTGCACCATGGAAGGGTCCAAGCCGGGGCTTAGCTTCTACCTGCTGCCCGACTTTAGCAAGATTACCTGGGATGTGGTCGTGGGCGCTATGAACCAGGCCTTCTTCACCCTGAGCCTGGGCATCGGCTCCATGGCCATCTTCGGCAGCTACATCGGCAAGGACCGCTCCCTCATGGGGGAATCCATCAACATCATCGTGCTCGATACCCTGGTGGCCCTGATTGCGGGGCTAATCATCTTCCCCGCCTGCTTCACCTACGGGGTCCAGCCGGACAACGGCCCGAGCCTCATCTTCGTCACCCTGCCCAACATCTTCAACAACATGGCCCTGGGCCGGCTGTGGGGCACGCTGTTCTTCCTGTTCATGACCTTCGCCGCCTTCTCCACGGTGCTGGCTGTGTTTGAAAACATTCTGGCCTGCATCCGGGAGCTGACGGGTTGGGGCAGAAAGAAAGCCTCCCTTATCTGCGGCGTGGCCATGTTCCTGCTGTCTCTCCCCTGCGCCTTGGGCTTCAACGTGCTTTCCGGCATAGAGCCCCTGGGCAAGGGCACGGGCATCATGGACTTGGAAGACTTTGCCGTCTCCAATGTGCTGCTGCCCCTGGGCTCCATGATTTTCGTTCTCTTTGCCACCATGAAGAAGGCCTGGGGCTGGGACAAGTTCGTTTCTGAAGCCAATGCCGGCAAGGGCGCCAAGGTGAAGCCCTGGATGCGCTTCTATATCAGCTACGTTCTGCCCCTTATCATCATCGCCATCTTCGTCATCGGCATCGTGTCCTTCTTCAAAAAGCCCCAATAACCCCCAGCCAACAAGGAGCGCCCCCGGGCGCTCCTTTTTTTAGTTGACGAGCACACCGGCAGGCAAGCGTTTCCCTTGTCATTTCGACCGAGGAAGCGAAGCGACCGAGTGGAGAAATCTCTTATATAAAGGAAGTCGGTTCCCAGATCCCTCCGCTCGCTTCGCTCGGTCGGGATGACAAGAGGGGGAAACGGTGGAGGCAAGACGGTTCCACGGGCATCGCTTGCGCTCAGCAAGGCCCCCGAGGAGGAGGGCAGAAACGGCGTTCTTTGGGCCGAATTATAGTTCCCTATATGAAGGCCCAAAAACGCCGTTAATTTGCGGCACATAATCAAAAGGAAGGCCCGATTTGGAGGGCCTTCCTTCCTGCAGTATATTCAACTTTAGTTGCCGCAAATGGT
>JAFSPW010000111.1 GCA_017451295.1 Clostridia bacterium | reverse complement strand
GAGGCGGGCCGCCGAGGGCGTCGGCCCCGACGGTCGGAAGGACAAAAAGGGGGGCATCGCTTGCGCTCAGCAAGGCCCCCGAGGAGGAGGGCAGAAACGGCGTTCTTTGGGCCGAATTATAGTAAGCTATATGAAGGCCCAAAAACGCCGTTAATTTGCGGCACATAATAGAAAGAAAAGGCTTGAGCCTTTTCTTCCTATGCGTATTATCAAATTATATTTGCCGCAAATGATCTGGCCCCTCATACGGGGGCCGTCACAAACAGCGACTTACTTAACGGGGGTATATCCCATCTCCTGAATCTGCTTCTTGCTGACCAGAGAGGAGGCCAGATACAGCAGCGAGACCAGCACCATCAAAGCGGCGAAGATGACCCAGGCCAGCACATAGCTGCCGGTGACATCGAAGATGATGGCGGCGGCGGTGGGTCCCACAATCTGGCCCACGTTGCCGGCCATGTTCATCCAGCCGGACATGACGCCGTATTCCTTATCGCCGAAGTTATAGGCGGTGATGAGGAAGGGGATGGTGGAGGGCAGGGCCCCGCCGATGAGGTACAGGGGGATGAGGACCTTGGAGAAGACCATGTTGCTGCTGGAGAGCGCCATGCACACGAACACGCCCGCATAGAACAGCGGCGTCAGCACGGCCATGCGCTTGACATGGATAAGGTCAGAGAGCACGCCCACCAGGAACTTGCCCAGAATCATGGTGCCCAAGGCGGCGGAGTACAGGGTGGCGGCGGTGTCGGAACTGCCGGTCACCTGGGTATAGTAGGCCACGAACTGGGCGGAGAAGGCGGCGGCGCCGATCATGGTGACCATGCCGGCCAGCCACTGCAGCCACCAGCGGGCGGTCTTGAGAGCCTGGCCGCCGGTGATGCCGGCCTTCTGGGTCTGGATACCGGCCTTGGCCATCTCCTCCTTGGAGGGGTCGCCCACCCGGCGCTCAAAGCCCTTGTCCAAGGGGGTGGAGACCACCAGCAGCAGGGCGATGGGAATCATGATGGCGTTGACGGCGGCCATGGCCACATAGGCCGAGCGCCAGCCGGAGTTGACGATGACGGAGTTGATGAGCTTCACCCACACCAGAGCGCCGGCGCCGGAACCCAGCATGCCGATGCTCATGGCGGTGCCCTTCACCTTGGGGCCAAACCAGTTGGACACCATGATGGTGACCGGCAGGTTGGTGGCGCCGCTCCAGCCGATGCCCTGGATGCCCGCCAGCAGGATGAGCTGCCAAAGGGCCGTGGCCCGGGACATGAGCAGGTAGCACACGCTCGTCAAGGTGACGCAGGCGGTGAGGACCCACTTGATGGGGAACTTCTTATAAATCTTGCCGATGAAGGCGCTGGAGAGCAGCATGGTCACGGTCATGACGGTGTTGGTCTGGATATAGGCCGTGCGGGTGACACCTAGCTCTTCGCAGATGGGGTTGTAGAACAGGGACTGGCAGTTTACCTTGACCACATAGCAGATGAACATGGACATGAAGCCGCACAGCAGCATGACCCAGCCATAGTAGAATCTGCCGTCGATTCTGAACAGATTGTCTTTTTTCATAGTTACTCCTCGTTTTTTTTATTTCATCCCACCAGTGGGAAGAATAGCGGTACAAATAAGAGAATCCCCGCCAGCATCACCAGCTGCGGCAGCAGGCAGTAGCGCACATAGTCCGTGAAGCTGTAGCCCGCCACCTGTGTCATGGCAATCTGGGCAGAGGCCAGCGGCGTGCAGCAGGCGAGACTGGCCGCCAGGGTGACCCCGACGCAAAAGGGCATGGGGTTCATGGAGAAGCTGACGCACAGAGACAGCGAGATGGGCAGCCCGATGACGATGGCGGTGGAGTTGGTGATAAACTGGCTCAGCACCAGCGTCAGCACCACCATCACCCCAAAGAACAGGAACGGCGGCGCATTCTGGGGCATCACGGCGGACACCGCCCGCCCGATGGTATCCCCGGCGCCGGACACGGTGACCGCTTCGGCAAGGCCTAAGCAGGCGGCAAGGAACACCACGGTCTCCCAGTTCAGCTCCCGGACAATCTCCTTCACGCTGACCAGGCCCGTCACCACCGTCAGCAGGGCGCAGATCATGGCCGTATAGGCCACGGGAATGACGTTTGTCACATAGCCTGCGAGCATGAGGGCCAGGATGATGCACATCCATGTCATCTTCCGCTTGTCCACGGTCTTGGACTTGATTTCCTGCATCCGCTCCCGGCTCACATCTATGGCCTTCTCCTGCCGGCTTTCAAAGACCCGGTTCCCCGTCGTATAGCCAAAGAGCAGCATATAGACAAGGTACAGGCCAAAGATGCACACCGTGGGTCCCGTCAGGGTCCACATGCCCATCTCCAGCCCCGCCAGGCTTTTCATCATGCCGTTGGCCGTCAGCTGCGGCGTGCAGCCCACCAGCGTGGCGGCGCCGCCAATCATGACCGACAGGGCCATGGGCAGCACCAGGTGGTACCGGTTCAGCTTGCCGTCCGACTCCTGGGCAGCGCTTTCGATGATGGGGATGAACACGGCGATGATGGCCGTGTTGGCAAAGAACATGCTCAAAACCCCGCCCATCAGGCTGATGGCCAGCAGCAGCCGCTGCTCCTTGCCCCCCGACAAACGAACCGCCGCCCGCCCCACAATCCGGGCCACGCCGGTTTTGAACATGGCGATGCCGATAATCATGGCGCTGGCCATGAGCATGACGATGCTGCTGGAGAAGCCGGAGAAAGCCTCCTGATACCCGGCGGCACCCACCAGCACCATCAACAGGCACCCCAGCACGCCGGTGGCGGCGGCGGGGAGCCAGTTGGTCACAAACAGCACCACGCAGATGCCCAGGATGATGAGCCCCCAGATATCCGGAGTTAAGCCCATATCAGACGATGGTCCAACCGCCGTCCACCAGCAGCAGCTGGCCGGTCACATAGCTGGAAGCATCGGAAGCCAGGAACAGCATGGCGCCGTTGAGCTCCCCGGGGTTGCCTCTGCGGCCCATGGGGCAGTTGTTGCGGATGCCGGCTTCGTAGGCTTCGTTGGCCACCTTGGCGCTCATCTCGCTGGCAAAGTAGCCCGGGCCCAGAACGTTCACGGTGACGCCGCTCTTGGCCCACTCGGCGGCCAGCGCCTTGCTCATCATCAGCACAGCGCCCTTGGCGGTGGAATAACCGGAGCGAGGCACGCCGTTCATGGTGACCTGGCAATGGAAGGAACCGATGTTCACGATGCGGCCATAGCCCTGCTTGACCATGACCTTGCCCGCTTCCCGGCAGAAATAGAACACGCCGTTGACATTGGTGTTCATGGTCTTCTGCCAGGTCTCATCATCGCACTCCACGGCGGGGGTGGCAAAGCCGGCGGCGGCGTTGTTGATGAGGATGTCCACGCTGCCAAGCTCGTTCACGGTGGTCTCCACCACCTTGGCAATCTGAGCGGTGTCGGTCACATCGCAGGGGCACACCACGCACTTGACGCCGTAGGCCTCCACTTCCTTCTTCACCTCTTCCAGCCGCTCCACCCGACGGGCGCAGATGGTCACATTGGCGCCCTGCTCAGCAAGGCACAGCGCAAACTGACGGCCCAGACCCGAGGAAGCGCCGGTGACGATGGCATTCTTGCCGCTCACATCGAAATAGTTCTTCACGATTTTTCTCCTCTCTTTTTGTGCCTCGATGCGCCGCTAATTCGCTACACGGCGTATCGAATGCATTTGTTACCGTGTGAGTTTACCACGCCCGTCCCCGAATTGCAACATTATTGTCACAATTATTTTCTTTTCTTGACAAAGATGGGCGGATATGTATAGGCTTATTCTATATAGAGAACAGGAGGCCCCCATGACCCAGGACGAGAGATTGAACTATTTGGTGGAAGCGTTCAAGGCGGATTCCGGCCGCTATGCCACGACGCCGACCCCTTCGGGTAAAGAGCAGAAGCGGCAGCTGCTGCGGGGGCTGATGAACGTGCGCCTGCCCGGGGGACTGCCCGGGGAGGTGCTGAAAATCCAGGACGAGTATTTACAGGGGCGCATACAGGAAGCGGGGATGGTGACCCTGAAGGACATTCCCATCCTACGGGGGTGTCTGTCCCTCTGGCAGGGGGACATCACCCGGCTGCAGGTGGACGCCATCGTCAACGCCGCCAACAGCCAGATGCTGGGCTGCTTTGCCCCCTGCCACGCCTGCATCGACAACCCGATACCACTCACAATCACACAGGCATCTATCAATTCCATCAAGGTAGCTGCTTAATGCACCTAACCTTTGATTTTCCAAAGGTTGAAGCGTCCGCACCACCCTATAAGCAGTTAGAATATTACCGT
>JAFSPW010000110.1 GCA_017451295.1 Clostridia bacterium | reverse complement strand
GCAGCATTTTTCTCCTCCGCAAATCCCAATTTTACTCAGCGGTTTCCCGCTTCTCATAAGTAAGCCGCACGTCGTATCCCAGCGCGTCCATCATAGCGAGGAACGTCTTATTGACGATCTGCTCCCGGCTATTCACAATACGACTAACATAAGCGGGAGAAGTGCCGACTTCCTCTGCAACCCATGCCTGGGTCTTTCCTTCTTCTATGCATTTTGTCTTCACATCAAGCTCGATGTTGTTCTTAAGCACCAACATCACCTCCAGTAAACAGGTTAAGGAATAGCTTAATTAATTGTAGCATAAAAACCTGCCAAAATCCACAACAAAATACGCGCCCCACCCGAAGGTGAAGCGCTGTAATTCCTGTCTGCCTTACGCCTTGATCTCCATCCCGAATGAAACCGGAGCCGCAGATAGTCCGCGGCTCTGTTTTTAACCGAATAATTACAAGAAATTTACCTCAGCCCAACCGCCCCTCCTCTATAATAGAAACAAGAATAGAGAGTAGGGGGTGCTGCTTTGTACCGCATCTTTGTCATAGAGGACGATGAAGCCATCAATCGGCTGCTGTGCATGAACCTGTCCGTGGCCGGATACGAGGCGGTTTCCGCCATGGATGGCGCGGAGGCCGCAAAACGGCTTAATACCGGCGAGACCTTCGATGTGGCCCTGGTGGATGTGATGCTGCCGGGCATGGACGGCTTTGCCCTCATGGAGCCGCTGAAAGCCCACGGCATCCCGGTGATTTACCTGACCGCCAAGAACGATCTGGAAAGCAAGCTGACGGGTCTGCTCTCCGGGGCGGAGGATTATATCGTCAAGCCCTTTGAGATAATGGAGCTGCTGGTCCGCATGGAAAAGGTGTTGGCTAGGAACAAGCGGGAAGGCACCTTGGCGGTAGGAGACCTGCTGGTCCATGTGCACAAGCGTACCGTCACCAAGGACCGTGTCCCCATCTTCCTGCAGCCGTTGGAGTTTGATTTGCTGCTCCTCTTTGTTCGCAACCAGAACATTGCCCTGACCCGGGAACGCATCTTAAGCGAGGTCTGGGGTACGGATTTCTATGGGGAGAGTCGAACCATAGACATCCATGTGTCCCAGCTGCGAAAGAAAACGGGTCTGTCCATCGTGGCTGTTCCCCGTATCGGGTACCGATTGGAGACGAACCCATGAAGATTTCCACCCGCCTGTCCCTTTTGTTTGTTCTGTGCTCCACCGCAAGCCTGTTGCTGTGCGGTCTGCTGCTGCTGCATGCCAGCGAAACGAACACCATCCGGTCCCTTCAAAGCAATGGGACCGCCGAACTCAACATGCTGCAAACCTCCTTTACCGCTGTCGCCGCAAAGAGTATAGATGTGAACCTGTCGGATACGGCCCGGCAAAGCCTGCTGGTATACCTGTTTCGCGGCTATGCGGAGGATTCCCTCAGCACTTCCCAATACATATTAAAACAGGGGGAGGATACCCTCTACAACAACAGCGGCTATGCTCCCAAAGCTCTCCTTTTGGGCCGCGAGACAAACACCGCTTTCTTACAGGGCCGCAACCTGCTTGCTGTTGGGACCCAGATAGAACTGCTCAAAGAGACCTATCAAATCTACCTCATTCGGGATGTTACCGATGTGTACGAGGGTATAACAAAGCTGCGCTTGCAATTCGTTCTTATCTGCCTCGTGTCCCTTGGCATCAACGCCGGGCTCATTTTGCTTTCCACCCGCCGTGCCCTGAGGCCGTTATATACCTTGCGGCAGGCGGCAGCCGCCATGGCCGCCGGAGACTATGGGAGCAGGGTCCCCCTGTCACATGGGGCCAGGCGCCGGGGGGATGAAATCACCGCCCTTTCCCTCAGCTTCAACCACATGGCCGCGGCCGTGGAGGAGCATGTATCCACCGTCAACCGCCTGGCAGAGGAACGAAAGATGCTGCTCGGCGCCCTGACCCATGAGCTTAAAACCCCCATGACCGCCATCGTGGGCTATGCCCAGTCCCTGGAAAGGGCCAAGCTCTCGCCGCAGCAGCAGCAGGACGCCCTGTCCTTTCTTCACAGGGAGACCCGGCGGCTGGACCGGCTCAGCCAGAAGATGATGCAGCTGCTTACCCTTACGGAGGGGGAGGCACCCCAGTTGGCCCCCCTTTCCGCCAGGGCGTTGTTTGAAGAGGCCAGGGGTACCCTCCTGCCCATAGCTAAGGGGTATGGGGCGGTCCTGTCGTTTGCGGAGCAGGGGGAGGTCTTTGCCGCAGATGCGGATCTGTTGATAGACGTGCTGGTGAATCTGGTGGACAACGCCGGCAGTGCCGGGGCAAAGCACATCGCCATCGCGGCCAGGGGCCAGGCCCTCTTTGTCAGCGACGACGGTTCCGGCATGTCGGAGCAGATTCTTTCAAGGGTGACGGAGCCCTTCTTCCGGGCGGACAAGTCCAGAAGCCGGAAGGGCGGTCATGTGGGTCTCGGTCTATCCCTGGTGAACCGGATAGCACAGCTGCATAAAGCCGGCGTGCAGATAGACAGCGCCCCCGGCCAAGGCACCACCGTCTCCCTGATCTTTGAGGAGAACTTACAAAACCCTTACATTCCGCCAAAGACTTGCTAACATCCCTTAGGGTATGGTAAAGAAAACCAACGAAGGGAGACAAAACCTATGAAACGAAACACCATTCTAAAAAAGACCCTGGCTTGCATCAGCCTAATGGCCCTGCTGCTCACGGGCTGCGCCAAAGTCCCTGAAGCCATCACGGAAAAGACCAACACCGAACGATTGGAGGAGAAGGCGGTGGTGACCCTGGCAGCTGCACCCGCGGAAAAGACTCAGGAGTCCCAGGAACCCCAGGAACCCCCCATGCACAGCAGTCCTTTGTATGAGAAACTGGGCGCCCCTACTCGCTATACTGCCGTATTGAATCCCATATCGGACATCGTAACCATCACGGTGGATGCCCCGGTGTATCTGCCAGACATAGACAAGCTCCCCACCCTCCATGTGTCGCCCCGGGACTTTACAGAGCAGGAGGTGATGCAGCTGTTTTCTGCCCTGTGCGGGGATACGGTCATGTACAAGGCCCGGCAGCAGATGACCCGTCAGGAGATTATGGAACGCATAGAGGATGTGCAGACGGAAATGGAGACCGCCACGGACAAGGACAGAATCAAGAAGCTGGAATCCAACCTGACCTATTGGCAGGAAGCCTATGAAAATGCCCCTGAGACCCTGGAGCAGGAGGTTTCCCAGGGTCAGTTAGAGGAGCGGCAGCTGGGACTAAAGGAGTATTTGGGCAAGTATATGGCCCTGGATGCCTATGAGCAGCAGACGGACTACTATACCCACACGGGAAAGAGCTTTCATGTCCATGGCCAGACCTTTGATAAGAACCTAAAATCCAGCTATGACTTTCCCATATCCGGCAGCATCTGGTACGACCGTGACGATAGCTTCGGCCAGTACCTAAACTACAACCAGCGCACATGGATTGCAGACGAAACCCTGGTTCCCGCCGATGCCCGGGGCCTTGCCATGACGCCTTTACAGGCTCGGCAGCGGGTGGAATCCTTCTGGAAGGACAGCGGCTTTTCTGATATGGCGGTGGTGGCGGTCTATTTAACCCAAAACACCGACACGGGCCTTAGCGGCGGCACGGACACGCCGGATGCCTACGGCGACAATTCCGCCTATGTGGTGGCTTGCGGCAGGTCCATTCATGGCATTCTCCCGCCGCCTCCCAGCGGCGGAGACCCCCATTGGGCTTTTGAAAGCTGCACCTTTACCATCACGGATAGAGGCATCGAAACCTTCATCTGGAATTCCCCCTATGCCTATGGGGACGAGACCACGGAGGACAGCAGTCTGCTTTCCTTTGCCGCCATCGATGAGATTTTCCAAAAGATGATGACGGTGAAGTACGATGAGACCGGCGATGCTGGCACGCTGACCTCCGCCGCCTATCATATTGACCGGGTGGCCCTGGAGATGTCCCGTCTCACCAATCGCAAGTCCAGCGAAAAGGGCTTGCTTATCCCGGTGTGGAACTTCTATGGCTCCTACTATTTCACCTATTCCGATGGCCACGCCTTTGGCAGCGAGGATAGGGAAGGCTTCCCACAGCCCTTACTTAGAATCAACGCCATTGACGGCACCCTTATCGAACCCCGCTACGGCTGCTGATGCGGTTTTTAGCCGGGAGGGAGGAAGGCAAAGAACCTTCCTCCTTTTTTTCGGCCGATTATCTCTTGAAAAAATAACGCTTCCGTAGTATACTGTAAAAAACGGTGAGGAGGTAACGATGAAACGGATTCTGGCTGGTATGCTGGCCCTGTGCCTGACCCTGTGCGCCCTGGGGTGTCAGGCCCCCAAGGCGGAAACGGTGGAGCTGACGGTCTTTGCCGCCGCCTCCTTGACCGAGACTCTGACTCAAATAGGGGAGCTCTATACGAAAACGGCCCCCAATGTCACCCTGGTGTTCAACTTCGATTCCTCCGGCACGCTAAAAACCCAGATTCAGGAGGGCGCCCAATGCGACGTGTTCATTTCCGCCGCCCCCAAGCAGATGAACCAGTTGGACATCTCAAAGGACAAGTCGGTTAACCCGGATCGGCTGGACTTTGTGCTCCAGGGCACCCGGGTGAACCTGCTGGAAAACAAGGTGGCTCTGGCCGTGCCGGAGGGGAACCCGGCCGGCATCACCTCCTATGACCAGCTGGCGGCGGCCCTGCAGGAGGGGAGCATTCTTTTGGCCATGGGCAACAGCGATGTGCCCGTGGGCCAATACACCCAGAAGATTCTTGCCTACTATGGCCTAAATGAACAGGCCCTGGCCAAGGCCGGGGTTCTCACCTACGGCTCCAATGTGAAGGAGGTCACTTCCCAGATTTCGGAGGGGGCTGTCAGCTGCGGCATCATCTATGGCACCGATGCCTATTCGGCTGGCCTTACCGTGGTGGACACCGCTACGGCGGATATGTGCGGCCAGGTCATCTATCCCGCTGCCGTGCTGAACACCGTGAAGGAGGAGGCGGCCGCCCGGGACTTTCTAACCTATCTGCAGGGGCCGGAAGCCACCGCCGTGTTTGAAGGCGTAGGCTTTTCCTCCATCCAATAAGAGGCAGAGTATGGACATATTCCCCCTTCTAAACTCCATTCGGATTGCGCTTATCAGCACCGCCGTCATCTTCTTCTTAGGCATCTGGGCGGCGTACTGTATCGCCAAGCTCCCGCCCATCCTTAAGGGGGTATTGGATGTCATTCTCACGCTGCCCCTGGTGCTGCCGCCTACGGTGGTGGGGTATCTGCTGCTGCGTGTTCTGGGTCCCCGGCGCCTTGTGGGTGCCTGGGCTCTTTCGGCCTTCGGCCTTCGGCTCACCATGACCTGGTGGTCCGCCATCTTCGCCACGGCGGTGATCATCTTCCCCCTCATGTACCGCACGGCCCGGGGCGCCTTTGAGAGCTTCGATGAAACCCTGGCCTGGTCCGCTAAATCCCTCGGCCTTTCCAACAGCTTCATCTTCTGGCGCATC
Source organism: Clostridia bacterium (assembly GCA_017451295.1). GTDB lineage: Bacteria > Bacillota > Clostridia > Christensenellales > CAG-138 > RUG472. Next base: position 112,195 of record JAFSPW010000110.1, on the reverse strand, counting down.
CGCATCCCCTGCTGCAAGCAGGGGCTTATGGCGGGGGCGGTGCTGTCCTTTGCCCGGGCTCTGGGGGAGTATGGGGCCACCAGCATGATTGCCGGCTATACCCCCGGCCGCACCGCCACCATCTCCACCACGGTCTATCAGCTCTGGCGCACCAACGACGATGCCCTGGCTTTTCGGTGGGTGCTCGTTAACTTGGCCATCTCCTTCGTGGTGCTGCTGGCGGTGAACCTGCTGGAAAGCCGGGAACGGGACCAAAAGGAGGCACGCCGTGTCGCTGCTCGTTGACATTCAAAAGCGATTGGGCGACTTTCGCCTCAACGTGCAGCTGGAGGCAGGGGAGCAGACGCTGGCCCTGCTGGGAGCCTCCGGCTGCGGCAAAAGCGTCACCCTCTGCTGTATCGCCGGCATCCTCCGTCCGGACAGCGGCCACATCGAGGTGAACGGCCGCACTCTCTTTGATAGCAAGCGGCGCATCAACCTCCCGCCCCAGCAGCGAAAGACCGGGCTGCTGTTCCAGAACTATGCCCTTTTCCCCCACATGACCGTGTATGAAAACCTGCGCTGCGGCGCTAAGAAAAGCCCCCTGGCCCGGCAGCGAATGGACCAAGTGCTCCATAGCTTCCATCTGCAAGATCTAAAAAATCACTACCCCCACCAGCTTTCCGGCGGTCAGCAGCAGCGGGTGGCCCTGGGGCGGTTGCTGCTCAGCGACCCGGACATCCTGCTGCTGGACGAGCCCTTCTCCGCCTTGGACAGCCATCTGCGCTTTGAGATGGAGGGGGAGCTGCGGCAGCTGCTGCATAGCTTTCCCGGCACCGCCCTGCTGGTGTCCCACGACAGGGACGAGGTGTTTCGCCTGGCGGACACTCTGGCGGTGATGGACGGCGGCACCGTCGATATCTGCGGTCCCAAAGAGCAGGTGTTTTCCCGCCCCGGCACCCTTTCGGCGGCGCGGCTCACAGGCTGCAAGAACCTTTCGCCACTGAAAAAACTGGACGAAACCCACCTGATAGCCACCGCATGGAATCTGCCCCTTGCCACCGATGAGCCCATCGGCGATGCTGTGTATGTGGGCATTTTCATGCACGATGTCATTCCGGGAACAGGGGAGAATGCCTTTTCACTCTCCGTGAAGGAGGTGGTGGAGAACCCCTTCTCCTATACGGTGGTGCTACAAAGCGGCCTTGGCATGGAGGTGGATAAACCAACCTGGGCACGCCTTGGGAGCAATGACATTCAGGTGTGCCTCCCCAGGGAAAAGCTGCTGTTGCTTCGCTAAATAAATCTGCTATAATGGTCCTATACCATCAAGGAGAACGCCATGAAGAAAGTGCCGGTTGAACAGGCGGTGGGCTTGCCCCTCTGCCACGACATCACCGCCATGTACGACGGGTTTAAGGGAGCCGCCTTCCGCCGGGGTCATATCATTGCCCCGGAGGATGTGGAAAAACTGCTGAACCTGGGGAAAAAACAGGTGTTTATCTGGGAGGAAAACGCCGGGGAGATTCACGAGGAGGAGGCCGCCTTGCGCCTTGCCGCCATGGCTCCCGTGGCAAACGCCCACTATGTGGGTCCCTCCGAGGGGAAGGTGCTCTTGATTGCCGACGGCCCCGGCATGTTCCGGGTGGACAGGGGCCTGCTGAGCCGAATCAACACCATCGGGGACATCACCATCGCCACTGTGCCGGACCACTATCCCGTCACCCCCGGCATGCGCCTTGCCTCCATGCGTATCGTGCCCCTCGTCACGAAGCTAAAGCAGATAGAGGCGGCAGAGGCTTTGTGCCGGGAGAAAAAGCTGCTGGACCTTCGCCCCTATCGGCAGCTGAAGGCAGGGGTCATCATCACCGGTTCCGAGGTCTATACCGGCCGCATTCAGGATAAGTTTCAGCCCGTGGTCAGAAGGAAGCTGGCCCAATACCCCTGCGATATCTTGGGCGTCACCCTGTGTGACGACGACCCGGCCATGATTGTGGCCGCCGCCGAACGGTACCTTCAGCAGGGGGCAGAACTGCTCATCTTCACCGGCGGCATGTCCGTGGACCCGGACGACATCACGCCCACGGCCATCCGCGCTCTGGGGGCAAGCATCATCACCCACGGCGTCCCTGCCCAGCCGGGGAACATGACCCTGGTGGGGTATAGGGGAGAGGTGGCCATTCTGGGCATTCCCGGCGCCGCCATCAGCCTGCCCACCACCATGTTCGATGTGCTGCTGCCCCAGGTGTTCACCGGGGATAAGCTGACGAAAGAGGACTTCGTTTCCCTGGGAGACGGCGGCCTGTGTCTGCAATGCCCTGTCTGCCATTTTCCCGCCTGTCCCTTTGGAAGATATTGATATGCAGGATGCCTTCGGCCGGAACATCACCTATCTGCGCCTGTCCGTAACGGAGCTGTGCAACCTCCGCTGCCGCTACTGCATGCCCCCCGAGGGGATTCAAAAGCGCTTGCATGAGGATATGCTCACCCAGGAGGAAACCCTCCTTGCGGTGAAGGTCGCCGCAAAGCTCGGCATTTCCAAGGTCCGCATCACCGGCGGTGAACCCCTGGTAAAAAAGAACATCCTGGCCCTCTGCCAAGGCGTGGCGGACACAGAGGGCATAGAGGAGCTGTGCCTCACCACCAACGGCACCCTTTTACCCGGCCTTGCCGATTCGTTACTGGCCGCAGGGGTCAGGCGAATCAACATCAGCCTGGACACCCTGAACCCGGATACCTATGCCCGCATCACCCGGGTGGGAAAGCTCAGCGATGCCCTAAGCGGCCTTCACGCCGCCCTTGCCGCCGGGTTTGAGAAGGTGAAAATAAACGCCGTTTTGATGGGCGGTGTCAACGACGGGGAGATTGGCTCTTTGGCGGAGCTTAGCCGGGCGTATCCCGTGGATGTCCGCTTCATCGAGCTTATGCCCATGCCGGGAAGCCAGGCGTTCAAGGAAGCGGCCTTTGTCCCCGGGGAGGCGGTGCTAAAAGCCCTGCCGGAGCTCATGCCCGTCCCCCAGGAGGATGGGGTAGCCAGCCTCTACACCCTGCCCGGGGCAAAGGGTCGGGTGGGCCTTATCCGCCCCCTAAGCTGCCAGTTCTGCGGCACCTGCGACAGGCTCCGCCTCACCGCCGACGGGCGCATCAAACCCTGTCTGCATCAGCCTTTGGAGTATCCCATCAAGGGGCTTAGTGAACAGCAGATGCAAGCGCAGTTCCGTCGGGCCATCCAAAACAAGCCCCCCTGGCACGGGGAGCTTTCCAGCCAAAGCCCCAGCCGGGCCGGACGGCCCATGCACCGCATCGGAGGATAACCATGCCAAAGGATTTCACTCACTTCAACCCCCAGGGTCGGGCCCAAATGGTCCATGTGGGGGACAAGCCCATTTCCGAGCGCACCGCCCGGGCCGCCGCCCGGGTCCTCGTAAACGAGACCACCTTCCGCCTCATCCAATCCGGGGGCACCAAGAAGGGGGATGTGCTCACCGTGGCCCAGATTGCGGGCATCATGGGAGCCAAAAGGACCCCGGACCTTATTCCCATGTGCCACCCGGTTATCATCTGTGGGGCGGACATCACCCTGCAGCTAAACGAGCAGGACCTTGCCGTGGAGATAGAAGCCAGCGTCCGCTGCCAGGGGCAAACGGGGGTGGAGATGGAAGCCCTTACCGCCGTCACCACCGCCGCCCTGACGGTCTATGATATGTGCAAGGCCGTCCAGCGGGATATGACGATTACCGACGTGCGCCTTTTGAGCAAGAGCGGCGGCACCCACGGAGACTATCAGAGGGAGGAACAGCCATGAACCATACCGCCGCCGTCATCACCGTCAGCGATAAAGGCTATAGAGGGGAGCGGCCGGACAGCAGCGGTCCCGCCCTCTGCCGACTGCTCGAGGAGAAGGGGTTTTCCGTCCTCTATCGGGCCCTCGTTCCCGATGAACGGGAGGACATCCGGCGAGAGCTCCTTCACGCCGCCGATGAACTGGGGGCCACCCTCATTCTCACCACCGGCGGCACGGGCTTCTCTCCCCGGGACATCACCCCGGAGGCCACCTTGCCCCTTGTGGAACGCCTGACCCCCGGCATCCCGGAGGCCATGCGCTATGCCAGCATGCAGCTTACCCCTCGGGGGTGCCTTTCCCGGGGCGTGGCGGGCATTCGCAAACGGAGCCTGATAGTAAACCTGCCCGGGAGTCCCAAGGCGGCTGTGGAAAACATCCTCTCCGTTATGGAAGGGCTGCTGCATGGCCTCGATATGCTCTGCTCTTCGGGCTCCGCCGACTGCGCCCAGGACCATAGATAGGGGCCGGAGCTGTAAAAAAATTCTCCTGTACCCCCGGCTGATAATGTGGTATGCTGTCCACAGGAAAGGAGGCATGCCCATGGAGCAGCGGCGGTATCTGGCGATAGACCTAAAATCCTTCTATGCCTCCGTGGAGTGCGTGGAACGGGGCTTGGACCCCCTGGACACCCACCTGGTCGTAGCGGACAGCAGCCGCACCGAAAAGACCATTTGCCTCGCCGTTTCTCCCTCTCTGAAAGCCTACGGCATCCCCGGTCGGGCCCGGCTCTTTGAGGTGGTGGAGGCCATGCGCGCGGTCAACGCCCGGCGGCGGATGAACGCTCCCGGCCACCGGCTCTGCGGCAAATCCACCTTTGCTAAGGAGCTTCAGGCAGACCCCAAGCTGGAGGCTGACTATATCATCGCCCCGCCCCAGATGCGAAAATACATGGCCTACAGCGCCCGTATCTATGGCATCTACCTAAACTATGTGGCCCCGGAGGACATTCACATCTATTCCATCGACGAGGTGTTCATGGATGTGACGAACTACCTGAGCGCCCTGGGCCTTTCTGCCCGGGAGCTGGCGGAGCGAATCATGGCCCAAATCCTGCAACAGACGGGCATCACCGCCACGGCGGGCATCGGCACCAATCTGTATTTAGCCAAGGTGGCCATGGACATCGTGGCCAAGCACGCCGCCCCCAACGAGCACGGCGCCCGGGTGGGGGAGCTCAATGAGCTTAGCTATCGCAAGACCCTGTGGGACCATCGGCCCCTCACCGACTTTTGGCGCATCGGCCAGGGCTATGCCCGGCGGCTGGAAAGCCGGGGGGTCTACACCATGGGGGATATAGCCCGCATGAGCCTGCAGCAGGAGGACACCCTGCACCGCATCTTCGGCATACATGCAGAGCTGCTCATCGACCACGCCTGGGGCATAGAGCCCTGCACCCTGGCGGATATCAAGGGCTATGTGCCCGAGAATAAAAGCCTCTGCTCTGGCCAGGTCCTCATGCGGCCCTATGCCTTTGAGGAAGGCCGCCTGGTGGCCAGGGAGATGGGGGAGAGCCTGTCCCTCGATTTAGCGGATAGGGGCCTTGTGGCCGGGGAGATTAGCCTTGCGGCCGTCTATGACACAGAGAACATCGAAAAGGGTTATACCGGGGAAATCGTCTCCGACTACTATGGTCGCCCCGCCCCTAAGCCCGTCCATGGCAGCCGAAAGTTCGCTCAGCCCACCGCCTCCACCCGGGACATCGCCCAGGCGGTGGAGGATATCTATATGCGCATCGTGGACCCGCACCTGACCCTTCGCCGCTTTCAGGTGGCCGCCACCCGGCTGCAGGATGCCGCTATGGGCGGCGGGGAGCAGCTAAGCTTGTTTTCTGACCCGGTGGCGGAGGAGGAGCAGCGCTTGCTTTGCGAGCAGGAGCGGCAGCGGGAGCGGCGAGAGCAAAAGGCGGTCCTGGACATTCGCAAAAAGTTCGGCGGCAACGCCATCGTCAAAGCCATGGACCTCAAGGAAGGCGCCACCGCCCGGGACCGGCGTGAGCAGGTGGGCGGTCATAAAGCATAACAGGATTTTAACAGGAGGAAACCAACATGAAAGTTTTGATGCTCAACGGCAGCGCCCGTCCCAACGGCAACACCCACCGGGCCCTGGTGGAGGTGGGGGAGCAGCTGAAAAAAGAGGGTATCGACTATGAGATTGTGAACCTGGGGGTCAAGCCCATTTTAGACTGCGTGGGCTGCGGCCAATGCTCCCAAAAGGGCTGCGTCTTCGGGGACGAGGACGGGGTCAACGAGTTTATCCAAAAGGCGCGGGAGGCGGACGGCTTCGTCTTTGGCACCCCGGTGTACTATGCCCATCCCAGCGGCCGGATTCAGAGCTTTTTAGATCGGGTGTTCTATAGCTCCGGCGCCGTCTTCGCTTTCAAGCCCGGCGCCGCCGTGGCCGTGGCTCGCCGGGGCGGCACCTCCGCCTCCTTCGATGTGCTGAATAAATACTTCGGCATCTCCCGCATGCCCATCATCGGCTCCACCTATTGGAACCTCGTCCATGGCGCCGCCCCCGGTGAAGCGGAGCAGGATGCGGAGGGTCTGCAAACCATGCGGAACCTGGCCCGGAACATGGCCTATTTTCTCAAGTGCCAGGCGGCGGGCCGCGAGGCGGGCATCCCCCTGCCCGAGACGGAGCGCACCAGCCGCACCAACTTTATCCGCTGATGCCCGGCCCCTACGACGACATTTTATACCTGTCCCGGCCCAAAAACGGCCGCCATGCCCCCATGCCCAAAAGAAACCGGGCGGCCCAGTTTCTGCCCTTCTCGGCGTTGACGGGTCTCGAGCAGGTCATGGAGGAGGAGCAGCGCTTGACGGACCCCTTTATCGAGCTGGGGGAGGACGCCCGCGCGGCCCTCGATGAGGCTATCTCGTCCCTGCTCCCGGTTATCGACCGGCATCCCAGGGTGAAGGTGGCTTACTTCGTGCCGGACGAAACCAAGCCCGGCGGCCGCTATGAAAATAAAACCCACACCCTCCGGCGTCTCGATCGAGTGAACCGGACCCTCACCTTCACCGACGGCACGGTGGTGGACCTTGACAACATCCTCTCCCTCGAGCCGCTTTTGTAGGCGGCTCTTTCCATTTGTTACCCTTTGTCCGCATTTTGGACGAATCCCTTTGCTATCATGGGTACGAGAGGTGAGCTTCGTGCGATTCAAACTCGTTTTTATTCTGGTCCTGTTACCCTTGCTGCTTTGCTGCCGGCCCAATAGGCAGGAGCAGCCCCCTGTCTGTGTCACCTATGCCCCTGCCACCCAGACCCCGGCGCCGGAGTCTGCAGGCGAAACCTTCCTGTATGATGGAACCTATTTTCGTCTGCTAAGAGGCTATCGCAAGGGGGTTCCCGGCATCTGTGTGAAGGAGCTAAGCTGGGCCGTCCCTTCGGTTTTTTATCAGGAACTGCCCGGTGTCAACAAGCAGGGGGAGCTAATTGTCACCGGGGTGGAAATACTGCCGGATGGAGAGCATCCGGAAGCCTTTGTCCATGTTCACTATCTGGACGATGACGGTCAGGAGCGAATCGTCTGCTTTGACCATGCTTTCTCCGACTGGCGTCACTGCTACCCTCTGGAGCCGGGTTCGGGACTTTCGCTGACGGACCAGCAGAAGAGGGATTATGACGATCTGCTCCTCTTTGCCTATCTGTATGCCCATACCCAGCAGGAGACTGACAGACTAACTGACACGGAAAGCTGGGAGGTTACCGCCCAGTGGTGCATTTTGGATGGCTTATACAATAATCATGGGGATGCCCTTCCCCATTACATCCGAGGGGAGGGCCATGTGGAAGACGATTACATGGCCACGACCATCGTCTCCCTTGCCGAGCTGGACGCTTTGTTTCAAAGCGTTCTGGGCAGGCCCTGTCTGCTGCCGGAAAAAACCTGGCGAGACGAAGCCTGCCCCGATTTACAGCCGGGGCAGATTGCCCTGCCGCCTACGGATTACTGTTTCTGGGCTGGGGTAAAGCAGGTAACGGAGCTTCCCGACGGCACCCGCCGCCTGTGCGGCTATGCCGGCATGGGGGAAGGAGGCTATCAGGAGATGATTATTTGCTGCATTTCCCCGGCCGATGGCTTTCTGGGATGGCAAATCCAGCAAACCGAGCTCTATTCTGCCCATGCCGTGGCCTACGACCGGGATATCACCCTTTCCCCCGCCGAATAGGAAAAAACTGTTTCTTTCTGTTGACAAGGGGCGGCCTGTCCAAGTAAAATGTAGTCGCAGGCAAGCGGTCTGCAAAAACCCCTATTCTAAAAATCGGAGGAATGTATCATGGCAAAGTTTGTATGCAGCGTCTGTGGGTATATCTATGAAGGAGATGCCGCACCGGAGAAGTGCCCGGTCTGCAAGGCCCCCGCATCCAAGTTCATCGAGCAGAAGGAAGACAAGGTCTGGGCCGCCGAGCATGTGCTGGGCGTGGCGCAGGGCGCACCGGAAGACATCATCGAAGGTCTTCGCAGCATGTTCAACGGCGAGTGCTCCGAGGTGGGCATGTACCTGGCCATGAGCCGGGTGGCCATCCGGGAGGGCTATCCCGAAATCGGCGCTTTCTTTGAAAAGGCCGCCATGGAAGAGGCCGTCCACGCCGCCCAGTTTGCCGAGCTTTTGGGCGAGTGCCTCACCGACTCCACCAAGAAGAATCTGGAGCTAAGGGCCGAGGCCGAATACGGCGCCACCCAGGGCCGGGCAGACTTAGCTAAGCGCGCTAAGGCCCTCAACCTCGATGCCATCCATGACGCCGTCCACGAAATCGGTCGTGACGAAGCCCGCCATGGCAAGGCCTTTGCAGGTCTCCTCAAGCGGTACTTCGGGGAGTAATTTCTGCAGCACTTAACAAATGAAAGGAGGCGTGTAGCGTGCCGACGATCTCGATGTTTTACGGAATAATCATTTCCATGTACTGGGAAAAGACCGGACAGCATCACACGCCTCACTTTCATGCGCGGTACGGCGACAGCAAAGCAGAGGTGGATTTCGATGGGGAAATCATCGCCGGCTCTTTGCCGTCTAAGCAGGCATCGATTGTGAAGGCATGGACACTGATTCATCAGGACGAGCTCCGGGCAAACTGGGAGCTGGCCATGCAGGATGAAATGCCTTACAAGATTGAGCCCCTCAAGTGAGGTGACAAAAGTGCGAATGCTGCCGCCTGATGCAGTCGATGTTTCACTCTGCGATGAGTATTCGCTGGCCGTTCACTTTTCCAATGGGGAGGAGCGTTTCTTTGACCTGACCCCCCTGCTGGAACGAAAGTGCTATATGCGCCTGAAGGATTCGGCGTTTCGGGCGCAGGTTTTCGTTCAGAATGGCTGCGTGACATGGCCGGATGATATCGATATCGATCCCCAATGGCTGTATGAGGACAGCGTGACCGGCCCGACGGGCGCCGATGCCTGCGGCCGGGTTTAGACGCCGCCAGGTTATTGCCAACAGTCACCCGCCACGGCAAGACCTTTGCAGGTTTCCTCAGGCGGTACTTCGGCTAAATCCTATGAACGAACAGGAGAGAAGGGGTTCCTTCTCTCCTGTTTTTTTGCACTTGACTTGACAATTCAAGACTGATAACAGTCTCTATGAAGATAGACACCCCATCCTTTTTTGCAGTGCATCTATAGTACCATACCGCCTTCCAACTTTCAACAGCGGCATATTCCGTGAATGCTATATAGTGGTTGCAAAATGCCGATTCGTGGCGTATACTAATCTCACGGTTCAAAAGGAACCCAACGCAGAAAAGGAGAGGTATGATTGTATGACTATGATGGACGCAGTCAAGAATTGTTTCCAGAACTATGCCAATTTCAGCGGCCGTGCCCGGCGCAGCGAGTATTGGTATTTCTTCCTGTTCAACTTCCTTGTCAGCGCTGCCCTGGGTATTCTGGGAAGGGCGGCCGGTCAGGGCGCTATGTCTACCCTGCTGGACAGCTTGGCCGGTCTCTATTCTCTGGCGACGCTGATTCCGGGTCTGGCCGTGGCTTGGCGGCGGCTGCACGACATTGGCAAGTCCGGCGGCTATTGGTTCTTCTGGCTCATTCCCCTGGTGGGCTGGATTTTCATACTGGTGTGGTACTGCCGCGCCGGTGAGCAGGGCGCTAATGCCTATGGTCCCGACCCCAAGGCACCCGCAGAAGCATAACCCCGCACAAACACAACGGGCCGTTAAGAAAGCAAAAACCGTCACCTTGCTGTGACAGGCTTTCTTAACGGCCTTTTTGCATCCCTCCTGTCTGCGGCCATGACGGCCTTGACGGGCATTTCCTAAACTTACAGACAGTCATGACCGTCATACATGGAGGAGGGGCGGCCGCTTTTTCATCAGATGAAGAAGGTCCGTTCCAAATGCTCCCGCAGGGGACGGATGATGCCCGACAGGATAAGGAAGCCGCCGAAGATGCCGAAGACCACTGCCCCGTAGAGGGACCAGCCGAACATGGGAGCAGAGAACACCAGATGGGTAAACAGCTCAATGAGCATGCAGGCACCGCCCAAAGCCATGAGCAGCCCGCCGGTGATGAACAGGGTGCCCCCCTTCACATAGCGGTAGAGGGCCAGCGCACCGATGGTCAACGCCGCCACAATCATGGTCACCGGGAAGGCAAAGGGCCAGAACCAGTGGCCGCCGGTGTACCAGTTGATGAACAGCAGCAGGGCCAGGGCAGCCCCGAAGGCCACGGGCACGAACACCATGGGATGGGGCCGCTTGAACCAGAAGGGCAGCAGGCACACCGTATAAAAGCACAGGCAGCCAGAAAGCACATAGGCGGACCAGCCCACCTTGCCGGTGATGTGCAGGCAGATGGAAAGACAGGCCACCATGGCCGCCAATAGGGCCACGGTGATAAGGGACATAACCGTAATCCGCCGCTGACGGCTGATGATGGGATACCGGTCCGAATAGGTGGAGGCAGGCTCCGCTTTCGTGTCCGGGCACCACACCGGGGTGCTGCACAGGGGACATTTTTTTGCACCCTCCGGCAGCTGTACGCCGCATTTTACACAGTACATGGCCTCTATTCCTCCTGATTGCTTTCAATTCTAACCGGCACCCCCAGCTCCACCAGCCGGGAGAAAAACCGCCGTTCGAGCTCCGGCTCCTGCGTGCTGCGGATGATGTTGATGCAGGTGACGCCGTTGCAGGTGATGACGGAGCAGTTGTTGGGATAGGAGTATTGAACGCCGATGATAAACTCCATTCGCTCCACAAAGGGCGCCATGGCCTCCGGCAGACGGGCCACCCCCAGGTTGGAGATGTTCAAGCACCCCAGCTTCTCCCCCCGGCGGTTATACACCGCCCGCATCACCGGGCTCTTGATGATGACCGGCACGCCCTTGAGCAGCGGGTTCTTTTGCGGCACCACATTCTGGGCAATCCGCCCCGCCATGCGTTGGGGCGTGTTCTCCGCTGACAGCTGGTGGGAAAAGCTCTCACAAATCTCCTGCAAGGTGTAGGTCCCCAGGCGAGGGTCCACCCCCGGATTCACGGTGAGGGCAAAGTTGCGAAGGGTCCGGCTATGAAACACCCGCCTCAGGTCCACCGGGATGGTGATTTTCACCTGCTTCTGCCGCTTCAAGGGCACCCGCTGGTCCTGCATCGCTACTATGCTCTCGGCCATCACCGCCGATAAAAAGACGGTGACGGTGACCCCATAGCTCCTGGCCACATCGTGGAGCCTGTCCGCCGGAATCACCCCGGTAATAAGGTGCAGGAAGGACCCCAGCACCCGCTTACCCGGCAGATGATAGGCTTCCGCCTCCGGGCAGTAGGCCGCAAAGGGGGCGGCGTGCTTCTGAAAGCTGTCCTCCAACTCCTCCTTTTGGGGCGGCAGACTGGCATCCAGCACCCCGTCCGTAGGGGGAATACTCACCCCGTAGCGAAGGGAGATGTATTTGGCCGCCAAGGTCTTCGTGAACATCAGCGCCCCGCCCCCGTCGCTTAGGGCATGAAAAAACTCCACCGCCAGCCGGTTTTTATAGTACAGCACCCGAAGACAGCAGCGCCCCATCTCCTTTTTTGTCATGAACGTCAGGGGATAGGCATAATCCTCCGCCACCCGGGGCGGGGCATCCACCTGCTGCAGATAGTACCAGAACATGCCCTGCCGCAGCCGCACATAGAAGGAGGGGAACCGGGGCATCAATTCATCCACCGCCTGCTGCAACAGCTGGGGGTCAATATCCTCCTGCAGCGTGACGGACTGGCGAAAGACATTGTTCCACTTCTTGCGGCGGATGGCGGGGAAGATTAGCGCCGCATTGTCCAGCGGCATCCACCCCTTGCTGCTCATGCCGTAACCTCCCGCAAGAAGGCGGCGATGGCGGCCTTGTCCTGCCGCCGTTCCTTCAGGTCATAGAGCACATACCCGTGCCACATGCCCGGGGCCACGGTAAGCCGGCAGTCACAGCCCGCGGTTTGCAGAGCCTCTGCCATGCGCCGTGAGTCGCTGAGCATGATTTCATTCTCCCCCACATAGATGCGGCAGGGAGGGAACCCACGCACATCCCCATACACCGGGGAGCAGAGGGGACTCGTCCGTTCCTCCTCCCGGGGCACATACGCCTCGGCAAAGCGGTTGAGATGCTCCCGGGTCATGGAGGGGTCCGCCTCCTGATTGAAGATATAGGAGGGTCCGGTCTGGGTGATGTCCGTCCAGGGGGACAGAGCCAACAGCCCGCCGGGCAGGGGCAGGTTTCTTTCCTTGCACAATAGGCACAGCGCAAACACCAGCCCGCCGCCGGCGCTCTCTCCGGCCACGGCGATCTTCTCGGGGGCATAGCGATGTAGCAGCCATTGATAGGCTTCCAGCACATCCTCCAGCCCCTGGGGAAACGGACACTCCGGCGCCAGCCGATACGCCAGGCACAGCACCGCCGCCCCCGTGTCCGCCGCGAGTACCGAGCCATAGCCGCAGGCATAGACCAAGTCCCCGCAGCAGTAGCCGCCGCCGTGCAGATACAGGATGGCCCCGGCGGCATCCGTCTTCTTATCCGTCAGCAGAGCCCCCTTGGCATGGGAGAAGGAGATTTCCTCCGTGTCGAGCTTCAGCCTGTCCCGCTGCAGCAGCGCCCCGGCCACATCCTGACCCATGCGCTCCACCTGCAGGGGCTCCTGCTTGTATTTCAGCTTCTGCAGCTGGGCGCGGATGAACGATGCATTCATACCCCTAACCTCCCATCGTAGTACCCGCATTCTACCACAGCGGGGCCAAAGGCGCAACCCGGCCCGAAAACCGATTGACAAGAAAGAACTTATATATTATATTTAGCAAATAGATTGAATCGGAGAGGAACCATGAGCAGTATTATCATTCCCGAAGGCTATCGGGCCCCCTTATCCGTGTATGAGATGCAGCGGGTCATTGAGTTTATCAAGAGCAGCTTCCAGATGAATCTGGGCAGCGCACTGAACCTGCGCCGGGTGTCGGCCCCGCTGTTCGTGCAGTCCGGCTCCGGCCTCAACGACGATTTGAACGGCTATGAACGGCCGGTCAGCTTCGATATTCCCGCCGCCGAGGCGGATGCCCAGGTGGTCCATTCCCTGGCTAAGTGGAAGCGGCTCGCCCTCAAGCGCTATGGGTTCCGGCCGGGCAAGGGCCTCTTTACGGACATGAACGCCATCCGCCGGGACGAGAGCCTCGACAACCTCCACTCCATCTATGTGGACCAATGGGATTGGGAGAAGATTATCCGGCCCGAGGAGCGCAACGAGGACACCCTGCAGCGAACGGTCCGGGCCATTGTGGATGCCGTGTGCGAAACCGCCGATGCCCTGTGCGTGGCCTTTCCGAGCCTGCCCATGAAGCTAAGCCGGGAGGTGTTCTTCATCAGCACCCAGGACCTGGCGGACTTGTACCCGGATTTGACCCCCAAGCAGCGGGAGAACGAGATTACCCGGCTGCATAAGACCGTGTTCCTGTCCCAGATTGGCGGCGCTCTGCGGGATGGAAAGCCCCATGACGGCCGAGCCCCGGACTATGACGATTGGACCATGAACGGGGACATTCTCATGTGGGACGACACCCTCTCCTGCGCCCTGGAGATTTCCTCCATGGGCATTCGGGTGGATGCCCCGGCTTTGGAGCGGCAGTTGGAGGCGGCCCATTGCACCGAGCGGCGGCAGCTGCCCTTCCACCAGATGCTTCTCAATGGGGAACTGCCCCTGACCATGGGCGGCGGCATCGGCCAAAGCCGGCTCTGCATGCTCATGATTGGCACCTGCCACATCGGCGAGGTCCAAAGCAGCCTTTGGGACCCGGACACCCGCTCCGCCTGCCGGCAGGCAGGGATTCTCCTGCTCTGATAGTAATACTAATCCACGCCTAACCCATGCACATTGGGCGGCACCTTCTGTGCCGGTTCTGCTTCGTCAAATCTTGATTGACGGTTCCCAGTCAATCTGCGATTCTCCTCATGGAACCAACGCAGAATTTGCTCGCCGACTGCACATGTTTTAGACGCGGATTAGTATAAACAAAAAATAAACAAAAAATAAGCACCCGGCTCCAAGCAGGAACCGGGTGCTTTGCTGTCTATGCTTTATTGATGGTCCCGAATGCCCCAGAGGCTGATGCCGTCCTTGTCCATGGCGGTGAACACCGTGACCCATTCCCCCTGGCTTTCGTCGTAGCCCAGGTTCATGACCCCCGTGTAGGTATCCTCTCCCAGGGTAATGGTAAAGCGCCCGTCCTCTGCGGCGGTCCAGGTGCCGCTGTAGCCGCCGGTGACGGTGCCGTCCGCTTCCAAGGCGGCGTACACGGACTCGTGGGGCTGGCCGTTGATGTCCAGCTCGTGGCACAGCAGCCGATAGGCACCGGCTCTGTCCGCTGCCGCCACAGGCTGCACCGTTTCACCGGCATAGCGGGTGGGGGAGCAGACGAACCAGCCGTCCTCGTTGATAAACAGCCGGTGTACATATACTTCATAGCCCCACTTGTGGCCGAAGCGGGTGTGGAAAATCAAGAAGTAGTCCCCGGTCTGCTCATCGTAATACACACTGTTGTGGCCGGGGGAGAGGAGGGTGTCTCCCTCCCAGCCGTCATTGGCCTCATGGAACACATAGCTCCCCATGACCTTGGTGCCGTAGCCCGCATAGTCCGGGTCGTTGAAATAGCTGCCGTCGGAACCGCCGCAATTAATCATATCCTGCCCCTTGGCATCCTCGAAGGGTCCGTCCGGGTTCTTGCTGCGGCACACCCGGATGTTGTATCCGTCCCCGGCCTCCAAGCCCCCGAAGGACAGGAACAGGTAGTAGTAGTCCGTCTCGGGACTATAGACCATGTAGGGCGCTTCGATGCGGGAATGGTTCTTTCCCAGCAGCTTTTTGCCGTAGGGCTCCTGGCCTTCCAGGGGGAAGCCGGTCTGCTGGTCCATCTCTAAAATGAAGATGCCCCCGGAATAGGAGCCGTAGACCATCCACAGCCGCCCCTCCTTGTCAAAGAAGGCGTGGGGGTCCACCACGTTGGGGTAGTAGGTGGCATCGTAGCCCTCCATGCCGGACTTCAAAAAGATGCCCTTGTTTTCAAAGGGTCCCTCGGGACTGTCTGCCACCGCCAGGCCCAGGGCAGACAGGGGACTGTCCCCCCGGCAGGTGCAGTAGTACATATAGTAGCGGCCGTCCTGTAGCTCAATGACGCACGGCGCCCAGAAGGTGTTGGTCTGGGCCCAGGACAGGGCCTCCTGCATCTGCTGCTGCACGTTCTCTACCAGCGTGCAGCCCCGACCGGCATCCCGGGAGATAAGCTCCCACTGTATTAAATCCGTTGACTTGGCGGCGGCCATGTGGCTGCCGTAGATGTAATAGGTGCCGTCCGCCGTCCGCATCACGGAGGGGTCGTGGACCGGCACGCTCCTAAACCTGGGGTACGGGAGCGCCGTTTCGACCGGCTGAGCCGTTTCCTGCACCGCCGTGGCTGGGGCGGTCGTTGCTGTCTGCTCCGCCTGCTGCTGCTGGGGCGTCGTGGTCACCTGGGCCGTGCAGCCCAAAAGCAAGGCAGCGACCAAAGCCGCAGCCGCCAGTTTCACCTTCATGGATGGTTCCTCCTATAATCAATTAGGATGCTAAATAATCCTATAGACAAAGTAACACACTCCCCCTGAAAAGTCAATACGGGGGAGTGCATTACATATAGGAAGCTGGAGGGTTTATCGGGTGAGCTCGTAGAGCAATATGGCGCCGAAGACGGCGGCGTTCAAGGATTCGGCCTTACCCGCCATGGGGAGCCGATAGGTGTAGCAGAGGGCGGCGGCCCGGTCGCTGACCCCGTTGCCCTCGTTCCCCACCAGCAGGGCCATTTTGTCCGTCTTCTCGGGCAGGGTTTCGCTGCCCTTCAAATGCCCGCACAGGCAGGTATAGCCCCGGTCCCTGAGCAGCTGCAGCGCTTCGGGAATCTCACCCACCCACACCGGCAGGTGATATACGGAGCCCATGGAGGAGCGAAGGGTCTTGGGTGAGAAGGGGTCCGCACACCGGGGGGACAGGATGACGCACCCGGCGCCCAGAGCATCCGCCGTGCGGATAAGGGTGCCCACATTGCCCGGGTCCTGCAAATCCTCCAAGAGAAGCACGGGACCCGCCATCTGTTCAGGCAGGGACAGCGCCGGGGTCTTCACCGTGGCGCACAGGGCCTGGGGTGTGTTGGAGAGGCACAGGGACTCCATGACGGAATCTGTCACCAGCAGCACCTCGCAGGGGAAGTCCAGCTCCCCCGTATAGCCTTCCCGGACAAACACGGTCATAAGCTCCGCCCCGGAGAGCCGGGCTTCCTGCACGAGCTTGTCCCCTTCCACAAAGTGCAGACCCGTCTGCCGCCGGTGCTTCCCCTCCCGCAGCGAGCGGGCGAGCTGAACCCGGGGGTTGGTGCGGCTGGTGATGCGTTCCATGGTGCCTCCTAAATCTATAATAAAAAAAGCCACCCGGAAGGTGGCGTGCCGTTTGCCTTTAGACGCTGCGGACGATCTTGCCGGAACGGAGGCAACGCGTGCAAACATTCATGATCTGAGTCTTGCCGTCAACGATGACATGCACCCGCTGTACATTGGGAGCCCAGCTACGCTTGGTCTTGCGGTTGGAATGACTGACATTATTGCCGGACATCTTGCCTTTGTTGCAGACTTCACAGAACTTACCCATTCAAGTCCACCTCCTTTGCAAAAATCGAACGGGGCTATATTACCACAGGCATCCACAGAATGCAAGCGTTTTTTAGATTAAATCGAAAAAATTGTTTTGCCGCAGGGCTTCATATAGGACGATGGCCACGGAATTGCTCAGATTCAATGAGCGTTGGTTCTGGCCCATGGGGATGCGGATGGTCGTGTCGGGGTGGGCCAAAAGCAGTTCCTTGGGCAGTCCCGCGGTCTCCTTGCCAAAGACCAGGAAGTCCCCGTCCCTGAACTGCCGGTCCGTATATCGGTTGCCGCCGTGGGTGGAGGCAAAGAAGAAACGACCCTCCGGGTACTGGTCAAAGAGCTCCTGGAGGCTGTCGTGATAGGTGATGTTCAGCGTGTGCCAGTAGTCCAGCCCCGCCCGCTTGAGGTGCTTGTCGTCGATGGAGAAGCCCAGCGGGCGAACCAGATGCAGCCAGGAACCGGTGACGGAACAGGTGCGGGCCACATTCCCCGTGTTTTGGGGAATCTCCGGCTCCACCATAACGATATGAAACATAAAAGATGCTCTCCTTTTTCATTCTTCGCAGACAGGTAAAATTTTAGCATATTTTTTGCAACATCGGTTGAACATTCTGTAAATTGCCTGTATAATGGCGGCATGTATACGAACAATAGCGCTCCGGAGAAGGAAGCGTTGCAAATGACGAATATGCACCCGGCCCCCAAGCAGGAACCCACGGCAGAGGAGAAAGCCCGCCGCGCCGCTGCCCGTCGCCGGGCGGCCGCCCGCAAGAAGGCACGCCAGCGCCAGCGGCGTGTGTTTGGGGTGGCCTTGGCTGTGTTTCTGCTGGCGTTGACGATTCTGGTCTGGTCCATCTACCTGATGATTCGCAACGGACACCAGCAGCAGGCTCTCCCGGCGGCGACGCAGACCGCCGTTCTGCCCGGCGCAAGTCCCGTGGAGGGACAGCAGGGGAGCACGCTTCCTGCAACCCCCATCCAAAAGGGCGTCACCGTCAACGGCATCAAGGTGGGGGGCATGACGGCCGCGGAGGCCCAGGGAACGTTGAACACCGCCTTTGAGGAGGCCCTCAACAGCCTGGCCATCACGCTAAAGAACGAGTATTTCGATGCCACCCTGACCCGGCGGGACATCGGTGCCTACTTTGATATGGATACGGCCCTGGAGCAGGCCGCCGCCGCAGGGGAGAATGCGGCCCTGTCCCTCACCATGAGCTATGATAAGGAGGCCCTTACCGCCGCCCTCGCTGCCCTCAATGAGCGGGTGCCCGGCCATGCCACCAACGCCTCCATGACCGTGGAGTACGATACCTATACGGTGGGCAAGACCACCTATCACAAGCCCAAGTTCGTCTATACCGAGGGCGTCAACGGGATGCAGCTGGATACCCAGGGCGTCATCGGCCAGATTCAAACGGCCCTGCAAAGCGGCACCTACCAGCTTTCCTTTACCCCGGATGTGACCGTCTCTGAGCCGGCGGTGACGGTGGAGAGCCTGAAGAAGGCCACCACCCATCTGTCCAGCTTCACTACGGACTATTATTTCACCGGCACCAGCTCCACAGCCAAAGAACTGCTCGAGACCCGCCAGGGACGGGATGTGAACATCAGCAAGGGTGCGGAGCTGATGAACCTTATCACCCTAAAGCCCGGGGAGAGCTTCAGCTTCAACAAGGCCACCGGCGATAGAAGTGAGAAGAACGGCTGGGCCCTGGCCCCCGCCATCTACGGGCAGGACCACAGGAAGGAACCCGGCGGCGGCATCTGCCAGGTCAGTACCACCATGTATAACGCCCTGCTGCTGGCCGGGGTGGAGATCACCTATCATCGGCCCCACTCCATTCCCTCGGACTATGTGGACCTGGGCTGGGACGCCACGGTGGACTATGGCCATATCGACTTTAAGTTCAAGAACAACAAGAGCGATACCATCTACCTCTTTGTCTATATCACCAAGAACAAGGACAGCTCCCGCCGCAAGGACATCCATGTGGATGTGTACGGCATGGAGGAACCCGGCATCACCTATAAGACCCGGGCGGAGATGGTGTCCGAGGATAAGGCCCTGACCCCGGAGATTAAGTATGACAACAAGCAGGACACCAACTACCAGGTGAAGACCCGCAACGCCCACGACGGCTATGTCATCAAGACCTTCGTGGACAAGTATACCAACGGCGGCAACCCCAAAACCATCTATACCTACACCGCCAGCTACGATAAGATAGAGGAGCAGTGGATTTACGGCACCAAGCCCACCCCCACGCCTTCTCCCACCAAGACCCCCAAACCCACCAAAACGCCCAAGGACTTTGCCACCCCGGAACCCCCGCCGGCGGAGTATTCCGAATAATGAGACACAAAAATCCCCTCCGTCAAAGGCGGAGGGGATTGCTGTATGCTTTCCTTACTGCATCAGAGCCGAGAGGTTGGAAAGCTCCGGGTTGGCCATGAGGATGGCCACGGAGGCGATGAGGATGAGGCACAGCAGCATGTACACGATCATGCCGCCGTTTAGGAACATGGCCGAGATGGTGCCGGGATACTTGGCTTTTTCAAAGTGAATCTTCTTCTTATTCATAAAGAACAGCACGATGCCCGCAATGGCCACCAGCAAAATCACCGCACTGGCCTCAGGAATCAGCAGCGGCAGCACCCCGCCCAGGAAGTTGACGCAGGCGTGCAGCCCCATGGTGTACAGCACATTCCCCGTGCGAATGTACACATAGGCCAGCACCATGCCCAGCAGCGCCGCATAGAAGAACTGGGTCAAATTTCCATGGTACAGGCCAAAGGTGATGCCGGACAGGAGGATGGCGGGCCACTCCCCATAGGGCAGCACCCGGTCCACCAGGAGCTTGCGGAAAATCAGCTCCTCAAACACCGGCGCCAGCACCACGAAGGCCACCACAGTCAGCGGCGTCAAGCCGCTGGCGGTTGCCAGCTGAGCCACCAAATCCACGGAGCCGGGGGACACCAGAACATTGACCCCCATGCCGACCATGTTCCCCACCACCATGCAGGCATAGCTGATGCACACCAGGGCAAAAAAGGCGCCCACGGACAGGCTGTGCTTTTGGGGCAACTGCCGTTGCAGGGACTTTACGAACAAAAAGAAAACGGGCAGGGCGACCAAGGCCGTGCTAAGCCCGCCAAAGAGGAAGGCGTTGCTTTGCATGTCGATGCCAAGCGGCAGGGCCATCACTACGCCCTGAATAAGCTGGCTGGCAAGCAGCGCAATAGCCAGGCCCAGACCTATGCTGCCAAAGACGGACTGCATCTGCTTCCTGCTCGGTGCCTGGGGCTCCTGCAGGGGTTCAACCATTGGCTCTTGTATCTGTTCCATCTGTATACCTCCTATCGTTTGCCGCCATTATAGCATCCAAATTTTTCGTTGTACATCCCCAATAACCGCATACACTAAACCATGAAACATGTATGGCTGCAAAAAACCTTGAAATGGCTGGATTTGCCCGAGGACCTGGACCCGAACGTCCCAAGAATTACCACCCTGGGCCGGGACAGCATGCTGGTGGAAAACCTAAAAAGCCTGCGCCGCTGCACACAGGGGGAGGTGCTGCTGCTGACGGGTGCCGGTACCCTGCTGGTCAAAGGGGAGAACCTGCAGGTGAAGGAGCTGGGCCAAAGCCGCGCCCTCATCACGGGAGACCTGCAATCCTGGGGCTTTGAGGTGTGAAGTTCATGTGGCATTTTTTGTTGGGATATGTTATACTACAAATTGAAGGGGTGTACCCGGAGCGCCTGTTGGGGTTGCTCCGGCAGCAAGGCGTGGCCCTCTGGGATGTGTACAGGGACGGGGAAAGCTTGACCTGTTCCCTCCTAAGCCGGGACTTTCGCCGCCTCCACGCCCTCAACCGCCGGTGCCGCTGCCGCATTCATATCAAAGGCAAGCGGGGCGGTGTCTTCCTTGTGCGAAGGCTGCTTAAGCGTTGGGTGCTGCTAATCGGCATGTGCCTTACCCTGCTGGTCTTCTGGTGGGCGTCCCGGCGGATTTGGCTGCTGGATATCGAAGGCTGCCGGCAGATGGACGGGACGGTCCTGCGCCAGGCGCTCTATGACCAAGGGCTTTTTCCCGGCGCCCGGGCAGACAGGCTGTACCTTATGGACATCGGCAGCGACATCGCCGCCCGGTATGAGGAGCTGTCCTTCGTCAGCCTCCATGTGGACGGCATCGTCCTTCGGGTGAAGGTGCGGGAAACCCTTCAGCCGCCCGATGCTCCCCGGGATTTGAGCTTTCCCTGCCATGTGATTGCCGCCAAAGCCGGGGTCATCACCGCCATCACCGCCTTGCGGGGGCAGGCGAAGGTGCAGGTGGGGGACAAAGTCCAACCCGGCCAGGTCCTTATCTCGGGGGAGGTCACCGCCTATGACGGCAGCACCAGCTACCGTACCCACGCCTATGGCCAGGTCCAGGCGGCGGTTGTGTACCAAGCACAGGTCATGGCCCCTAAAACCCAGACGGATTGGGCATACTCCAACGAGGAGGCACCCTTTGGCGCCATCTGTTGGAGAGACAAAACCCTTGTACAGACCCGCAGCCCCTTTTGGGAGCACGAGCAGGTCATAGAAAGCATCGTACCCCTTTCCCCCTGGCCGCTTTGCATACAAAGAGGGGTCTATCGGGAGAAGATACAGCAGCAGCGGCCGCTGTCTGTACAGGAGCAACAGCAGGCCGCCATGGAACAAGCCCAGCTGCAGGCACTGCTGCAGGTGCCCCGGCAGGCAAAGATTCTCATGCTGAACCCCTACACCCTGGAAAAGAACGGGGAGCTGTGGGGGGTATGCACCGTAACTGCAGAGGAGAACATCGGCATAACAAAGGAGATAGACCAATAGGCCCATGGATGTTATCAAGGAAAAAATCGAGCTGACCAGTATGGAGGATGCCGCCGGCCTCTTTGGCGTGCTGGATGAAAATGTCACCCTCTTTGAGCAGGAGACCGGCACCCTCATCACCGTCGATGGGGACGGCATCTGCATCGAGGGGGAGCGGGAGAATGCCGAGCTTTGCCGCCTGGTGCTGGAAAAACTCTTGTCCATGCAGCGCAAGGGGGAGCCCATCAACCGCAGCCGCATCCGCTATGCGGTGGACCTTGCCCGGGAGGGGAATGCGGACCTTATCTCCGAAATCATGGGGGATGTGGTGGCCCTCACCGCCAAGGGGAAGCAGATCAAGTGCAAGACCCTGGGCCAAAAGAAATACATCTCTGCCCTAAAGGAGTATGAGCTGGTCTTTGGCGTGGGCCCGGCAGGCACGGGCAAAACCTATCTGGCCGTAGCCATGGCGGTGCTGGCCTTTAAGAATAAGGAAGTGGACAGAATCATCCTCACCCGGCCCGCTGTGGAGGCAGGGGAAAAGCTGGGCTTCTTGCCCGGGGATTTGCAGAACAAGGTGGACCCTTACCTGCGCCCCCTGTACGATGCGCTGCAGGAGTTCTTCGGCATGGAGACCTATCGCAGCCTTATGGAGCGGGGCGCCATCGAGGTGGCTCCCCTGGCCTATATGCGCGGCCGCACCCTGAACAACGCCTATATCATCCTGGACGAAGCCCAAAACTGCTCCATCGAGCAGATGAAGATGTTCCTCACCCGTCTGGGGGAGGGGAGCCGGGCGGTGATTACCGGGGACATCACCCAGGTGGATTTGCCCAAGGAGAAGGTCAGCGGCCTTATACACGCCATCCGCATTCTGCAGGATGTGGAGGGCATCAAGGTCATTCGCCTGACCCATAAGGATGTGGTCCGCCACGAGCTGGTGCAGCGCATCATCCAGGCCTATGAACGGGGCGAAAAGCAGAACTGAAGGGAGACAAGCCATGGACGCAGGAAGGGTCGGTAAACGGGCCTGGCGGCAGGCAGCGGGGCTGTTGCTGCTTCTTTTGGTGTGCCTGGAAAACTGGCTGCTGCTGTGTTTACGATACCCGGACACCCGCCTGAACCTTCAGGCCGGGGATGTGCTCTCTGCGGATTTACTCTATCCCTATTCGGGCATTGACCCCTATCGCACCGACTGGCAGCGCCAGGTGGCAAGAGACAAGACGGAGCCCGTCTATGCCCTGGATACAAAGGCCGTTTTAGATGCAGAAGAGGGCCTTTCCGGCTGGTTCGACCGATACGACCTGTTCCTGCAGGAGATGGTCATCCTCTGGGGGCAGGGCGCCCAGGAGCATGACGGCAAGCGCTATAACCGCACCGCCTGGGACAGCATCATCCTGCCCCCGGCCCTTGCCGCAAAGATAGAGGAATACGGCCTGGGCGAGGCTCTGGATGCCACCATGGCCTATGCTCTTTTGAACGGCTATCTGCCTCAAAACAGCCTCCACGATGCAGGGGAAACCCCGGACACCGGGAGCCTGCGCGCTGCCATAACCGAGGCCGTCCTCGCCCCCATGCAGGAGGGCATTCGGGAAACGGATTTGTCCGCCGCTCGGGAGCAGGTAAAGACTGCTTTGAAGCAATCCGCCCTGTCCGCCGTGGAAAAAACGGAGCTGGCGGGGAATTTGATAGACCTGTACCTGCAGCCCTCCCTGGTGGTGGACCAGGTGCAGACGGAGCAAAAGCGTTCCGCCGCCGCAGCCGCCGTAAACCCGGTCAGCGTCCGCAAGGGCGCCTTGCTGCTGCCGGCCGGGACCACTCTTTCCGGGGAGGATATCTCCCACCTGGCCGCCCTCAACATGCTGGAGGACGGCACCGCCTCCCATCGGGGTCTCGGCTTTGCCCTGTACCTAATCCCCATCTATTGCGCCTTTGCCCTCTACCTTCTTTTGGCGGAACGGGAGACCGCCTTTGCCCCCCTGGTCATGGTTCGGCTCAGCCTGGCGCTCATGCTCACCCTGGCCCTCGTTTGGGCCTTCACCCTGTTTGAAAGCCGCATCGCCCCGCTTCTTATGGGAACGCTCATGATTGCGGCCACCCATGAAAAGAAGACCGCCCGCAGCGCCAATGTGCTTCTTAGCCTTACCGGCGGCCTGTTTTTGCCCCAAGGCGGCCTCTTTGGCGGGGAGACCTTCGCCTATGCAGCCGCCTTCCTGGCGGCAGGGCAGGTGGCCATCAGCCTGATGAGCGTGGACACCCGCCGCACGGGCAGTGTTCTGGCGGCGGCGGTGGCCGGTGGGTTGGGGGGCCTCATGGTCGCGGCCCAGGTACTGCTTGCTGGCGGCGGGTGGCTGCCGGCCTTCCTGGCCTTCGGGCTTGTGTTCCTCGGCGCTCTGTTGGCCCTGGTGCTGTCCATGGGCTTCACCGCCATCTGGGAACTGCTGTTTGGACTGCCCTCCGAATCGAAGCTAAACGAGCTGCTCAGCGCCAACCACCCCCTGCAGCGGCGGCTGATGAACAGCGCCCCGGGGACCTATCACCATTGCCAGATGGTGGCCCTGCTCTCAGAAAGCGGCGCCAGAGCCATCGGCGCCAACGCCCTGCTCAGCAAGGCCGCAGCTTCCCTTCACGACGTGGGGAAGCTCAAGGACCCCCTGCTGTTCTCCGAGAACCAGGCCAACGGCATCAACCCCCACGACCAGCTGCCGCCCCAGCGGAGCGCCCGCATCATCATCGGCCATGTGGCGGAGGGGGAGGAGCTGCTCAGCAAGTATAAGGTACCGTTAGCCGTGCGCCGCATCGTGGCCCAGCACCACGGCACCACCCTGGTGGCCTATTTCTACCACAAGGCCCGGCAGGAGGGGGAGGCCAAGGAGGCGGACTTCCGCTATCCCGGCCCCCGGCCCGACAGCCGGGAGAGCGCCATCTTGATGCTGGCGGACAGCTGCGAGGCGGCGGTTCGCTCCCTGAAGAACCCCAGCCCCGCCCAGGTGAAGGATATGGTGGCTAAGGTCTTTCAGGGCAAGCTGGAGGATGGGCAGCTGGCGGCCTGTCCCCTGACCCTCAGCGAAATGAGCCGGGTCCAGGAAGCCTTTTTGAAGACCCTCACCGGCATACTGCACGATAGAATCAGCTATCCCAAGGAGGAACCATGATTGAAGTATTATCCGAGGACCAGGCCCTGACCAAAGAGGAGGAGGAGGGCATTCGCCGCGCCTGTCAAACGGCTCTTGAGATGGAGAACGCCCAGGGGGACATCACCGTCCTCGTGGCGGGAGCGGAGCATATTCGCGCGCTCAACCGGGACTTTCGCCAGGTGGACCGGGTGACGGACGTGCTCACCTTCCCTAGCTTCGAGGGGGAAACGGTCCTGGGCACCCCGGAAGGGTATCTGGGGGACATCATGATCTGCCGCAGTCGGGCGGTGGAGCAAGCCGAGGAGTATGGCCACAGCCTGTCCCGGGAGCTGGCCTTTCTGGCGGTTCACGGCACCTTGCACATCTTGGGCTATGACCACATGGTGCCTGAGGAGGAGCAGGTCATGCGCGCCCGACAGCGGGACATTTTAGAGAGGATTGGTGAAACAAGATGACCCTGCCCCAGGAGCAGATAGATTCTTTACTGGATGCGGCCCAGGAAGCCCGCACCCATGCCTATACCCCGTATTCCCACTATCAGGTGGGAGCCGCCCTCTTAACGGCGGACGGTCAGGTCTATGGCGGCTGCAACATCGAAAACGCCGCCTACGGTCCCACCAACTGTGCCGAGCGCACCGCCTTCTTTCAGGCGGTGTACGACGGTCACCGTGCCTTTACCGCCATCGCCGTGGTGGCGGGGGAGGAGCCCGGGTTCCCCTGCGGGGTGTGCCGCCAGGTCATGGCGGAGTTCTGCAAGGGGGATTTTATCATCATCACCGCCAATGCTGACAGGACCAAGGTGAACATCAGCACCTTTGAGGAGCTGTTGCCCCATGCCTTCGGCCCCAAGGATTTAGGGAGGTAACCATGGCCTACAAAAGCGGATTTTTCAGTCTTATCGGCTGCCCCAATGTGGGCAAGTCCACCCTTATCAACGCCCTGGTGGGACAGAAGATTTCCATCGTCACCGACCGGGCCCAAACCACCCGCAACCGAATCACGGGCGTAGTGACCCGGGACGAGTACCAGATGATTTTCCTCGATACCCCCGGCATGACCGTGCCCAAAAACAGGTTGGGCGAGTACATGCAGAAGACGGCGGACGACTGCCTCATGGATGTGGAAGCCATCCTCTTTCTGGTGGATGCCCGCAAGGGGGTCATGGACAGGGACAAGCAGATTCTTTCCCGGCTCAAAAAAGCTCGTTGCCCCGTGGTGGTGCTGCTCAACAAATGCGACATATCCACCAAGCTCCAGCTGGACGAAGCTCGCCAGGCCGTGGAAGCGGCGGGCTTTGACAACATCCATCCCATCTCCGCCTTCACGGGAAAGGGCCTACAGGAGCTTGAAGAGCTGCTGCAAAACTACCTGGTGGAAGGTCCCCAATACTTTCCCCCGGACATGGTGACGGACCAGCCGGAGCGGCTGATTTGCGCCGAGATGATTCGGGAAAAGGCCCTGGAACTCCTCAAGGACGAGGTGCCGCACGGCATCGGCGTCAGCATGGACAAAATGCAGCTGCGGGAGGACAAGCAGCTCATGGACTGCTATGCCACCATCCTTTGCGAGCGGGAGAGCCATAAGGGCATCATCATCGGCAAGGGCGGCGCCATGCTAAAAAAGATTGGCTCCGAAGCCCGCAAGGACATGGAGTGGCTGTTGGGCATGCGGGTGAACCTGCAGCTGTGGGTGAAGATTAAGGACGACTGGCGCAACCGGCAATCCGTCCTCAATGAACTGGGCTACGAATAAGACTCGCTTCCCTTTGGCCATACTCCCTCTATAGGAGGTGTCTATGACCGAAGAAGAGAAGAAAGCCTTTCAGGATTTTTATGGAACCGGGCGGGTGGATGCCTATCTGCGCTATGCCCGGCTGAAGGAGAAACAGCATGGCGGACACGGCCCTCAGGGGCATGGTGATTCGGACGGTGGATTACCGGGACAACGATAGAATACTCACCCTCTTTACGGCGGAGCAGGGCCGCATCGACGCCAAGGCCCGGGGCTGCCGCCGCACCACTTCGCCCTTGCTGGCCTGTACCCAGCCCTTTGTCTACGGGGACTATCAGCTGTTTTACCACAAAAACAAATACATCATCGACCAGGGGGAGGTGCTGGAAAGCTTCTACCCCCTCAGGGAGGATGTGGCCCGGTACGCCGCCGCCTCCCTGTGCGCTGCCGCCTGTTTGGAGGGGGTCCAGGAGCAGCAGAGCAGCCCCGAGGTCTTTTCCCTCCTCTATCACTGCCTGTCCTACCTTACCTATGGGGATGTGGAGCCGGGGGACATGGCCGTGTGCTTTTTGCTGCGCTTCTTGTCCCTGCTGGGCTTTCGCCCCGCCATCACCCACTGCGCCGGTTGCGGCCGGGATTTGCGGCAGGATGCCATCGTCCGCTTCAGTGTCGAAAGAGGCGGCGCCGTCTGCACCGCCTGCAGCCCCATCGGCAGGGCGGCGGACAAAACCGCCCTGGAAGCTATGCGCCGGATTCTGCTGCTGGAGGATGACCAGCTGGCGAGGGTAAAACTAAAGCCGGCCCTACGAAAAGAGGTTTTTTCCTGCCTGCTGCCCTATGCCCTCGAGTATCTGCCCGGCATCCGCAAGACCGCCGATATGCTGCTGGGCCTGGAGAGCGTTTCGTTGGGGCAGTCATGATGAATTATTTCTTGCAAATCCATCACAAAAATCCATGAAAAAACTTGCAATACCGTTCTTCGGCTGGTATAATGAGTCGTTCAAATGAATAATACACATAGGGAGGAATCAATCTTGGCACACAAATATGTATACCTGTTCTCCGAAGGCTCCAAGGACATGCGCAACCTCTTGGGCGGCAAAGGAGCCAACCTTGCTGAGATGACTAATCTGGGCATGCCCGTGCCCCAGGGCTTCACCATCACCACCGAAGCCTGCATCAAGTTCTATGACGACGGCGAAAAGATTAACGATGACATCCTGGCCGAAATTGACCAGTATGTCGAAAAGCTCCAGCAGATGAGCGGCAAGAAGTTCGGGGATTTGAATAACCCCCTGCTGGTCTCCGTTCGCTCCGGCGCCCGTGCTTCCATGCCTGGCATGATGGACACCATTTTGAACCTGGGTCTTAACGACACCGTGGTGGAAGCCTTCGCCCGCAAGACCGGCAACCCCCGCTTTGCTTACGATTCCTATCGCCGCTTCATCCAGATGTATTCCGATGTGGTCATGGAAGTGGGCAAGAAGTATTTTGAAGAGCTCATCGACCAGATGAAGGCCGAGAAGGGCGTGAAGCTGGATACCGAGCTCGATGCCGATGATTTGAAGAAGCTGGCCCAGATGTTCAAGGCCGAATATAAAGCCAAGATTGGCGCCGACTTCCCCTCCGATCCCAAGGAACAGCTGCTGGGCGCCATCAAGGCCGTGTTCCGTTCCTGGAACAACCCCCGGGCCATCTACTATCGCCGCATGAACGACATCCCCGGCGATTGGGGCACTGCCGTCAACGTGCAGATGATGGTCTTTGGCAACACTGGCGATGATTCCGGCACGGGCGTTGCCTTCACCCGTGACCCCGCTACCGGCGAAAAGCACCTGTTTGGCGAGTTTTTGATGAACGCCCAGGGCGAAGACGTGGTGGCCGGCGTCCGCACGCCGCAAACCATCGACCAGCTCAAGGAAGTCATTCCCGAAGCGTACGAGCAGTTTGTGGACATCTGCGGAAAGCTCGAAGCCCACTATCACGATATGCAGGACATGGAGTTCACCATCGAGGATAAGAAGCTCTACATGCTCCAGACCCGTAACGGCAAGCGTACCGCCAAGGCCGCTTTGAAGATTGCCTGCGACCTCGTAGATGAAGGTCTCATCACCGTGGACGAAGCCCTGCTCATGGTTGACCCCAAGCAGCTGGATGCTTTGCTCCATCCCCAGTTCGATGCCGCCGCCCTGAAGGCTGCCACGCCCGTGGCCCACGCCCTGCCCGCCTCTCCCGGCGCCGCCTGCGGCCAGATTGTGTTCAACGCCCAGGATGCTATCGACTGGGACAAGGCCGGTCATAAGGTGGTCCTGGTCCGCTTGGAGACCAGCCCCGAAGATATCGAAGGCATGAACCACTCCCAGGGCATCCTCACCGTCCGTGGCGGCATGACCAGCCACGCCGCCGTTGTGGCCCGCGGCATGGGCACCTGCTGCGTCTCCGGCTGCGGTGAAATCACCATGGACGAGGACAACAAGTGCTTCACCCTGGCCGGCCGCACCTATCATGAGGGCGACTGGATCAGCCTCGACGGCTCCACCGGCAACATCTACGGCGAGGCCATCAAGACCACCGATGCCACCATCGCCAACGAGTTCGCTCGCTTCATGGGCTGGGCGGATGCCGCCCGTCGCCTCCAGGTCCGCACCAACGCCGATAACCCCCACGATGCCGCTGTGGCCGTGAAGTTCGGCGCCGAGGGCATCGGCCTGTGCCGTACCGAGCATATGTTCTTTGCTCCCGACCGTATCCCCGCCGTCCGTGAGATGATCGTCTCCAGCACCGAGGAAGCCCGCCGCAAGGCTTTGGACAAGCTCCTGCCCATGCAGCGCGGTGACTTCGAGGGCATGTACAAGGCCATGGAGGGCCGCCCGGTAACCATCCGGTTCCTGGATCCCCCGCTCCATGAGTTCCTGCCCACCGCCGATGAGGACATCCGGGATCTGGCCAAGGAAATGGGCCTCACCTTCGAGCAGCTCAAGGCCACCGTGGAGAGCCTCCACGAGTTCAACCCCATGATGGGTCACCGTGGCTGCCGCCTCGCCGTGTCCTATCCCGAGATTGCCGAGATGCAGACCCGTGCGGTTATCGAGGCTGCCCTCAACGTTCGCAAGGAAACCGGCATGAACATCGTTCCCGAGATTATGATTCCCTTGGTGGGCGAAGTCAAGGAGCTCGCGTTCGTGAAGAAGACGGTTGTGGACACCGCCGCCAAGGTCATGGAGGAGCGGGGCGAGCAGATTGACTACCACGTGGGCACCATGATTGAGATTCCCCGTGCGGCCCTCACCGCCGAAGAAATCGCACTGGAAGCCGAGTTCTTCTCCTTCGGCACCAACGACTTGACCCAGATGACCTTCGGCTTCAGCCGTGACGATGCGAGCAAGTTCCTCAAGGACTACTATGATCGCAAGATTTACGAGTCCGATCCCTTCGCCCGCCTCGATCAGAAGGGCGTGGGCAAGCTGGTGAAGATGGCTGCCGACCTGGGCCGTCAGACCCGTCCCAACATCAAGCTGGGCATCTGCGGCGAGCATGGCGGCGATCCCTCCTCCGTGGAGTTCTGCCACAAGGTGGGCCTGACCTATGTCTCCTGCAGCCCCTTCAGGGTCCCCATCGCTCGTCTGGCCGCCGCTCAGGCTGCGATCAAGGACAAGCAGAACTAATCCAACGAACCCGCACAAGCCGCTCCGCAAGGGGCGGCTTTTTCTTGTCATTATCAGGGAATCATGCTATACTCATCCCGATGAGAGAAATAGAAATGCAAGATTACTCCTGCCAAACTCAATATCCAATTGTGCTCATTCACGGGGCGGGCTTTCGGGATTTGAAGTGGCCCGTGTACTGGGGCCGCATTCCCGGTGCTTTGCAGCTCAGAGGGGCGGCAATATACTATGGCCTGCAGGATTGCTGGGCCAGCACCGAAACCAACGCCCGGGAAATCGTCCGCCGTATTGAAAGCGTTTTAGCCGAGACCGGCGCCCAAAAGGTAAACCTGATTGCCCACAGCAAGGGCGGCTTGGAGGCCCGCATGGCCGCCTCCTCCCTAGGGGCCGGGGATAAAATCGCCAGCATCACCACCATCGCCACGCCACATCATGGCTCTAAAACTCTTGACAAGCTTTTTCGAGCGCCCAAGGCCATTTTCAGTTTGGCCGCCTTTGCGGTGAACAACTGGATTCGCCTGGTGGGGGATAAGCAGCCGGACTTTCTGGCGGTATGCGAAGGCTTCACCACGGAGCATATGACCGCCTTCAACAAGAACAACCCGGATGTGCCTGGGGTGTTCTATCAGAGCTTCGGCTGTGTTATGGCCCATCCCCTTTCGGATATCAACCTGTCCACAGCTAACTTCGTCCTTAGCCGTATCGAAGGGGAGAACGACGGCCTGGTGAGCCTTGATTCCGCCAAGTGGGGCGATAACTTCACCGTCTTACGGGGCAACGGCCGGCAGGGTATCTCCCATCTGGACGCCATCGACCTCAGGCGTCGCCCCCTTGCCAAGGGCTCCGGCCAGGGGGTGACAGACATTGTGGATGTATATATCGACATCGTCCGTGGCTTGAAGACCAGGGGACTTTAACAGCATAAATCATCGGGACAAAAAGCCACCTGAGCATCAGGTGGCTTCAACGGGACTGCACCAGCTGGTGCAGTCCCGTTATTTGTGGATTGGGGGAACGTTCATTCATTGCTCTTTAGAGCAGCATAGCCGGTTCTTCTTATAATCTCCTGGCCGTCCGGGGAGAGCATAAAATCAATCATCTTCTGCACATTCGCTTTAGGGTCATAGGCGCGGGTGATGAGGCAAAGATCCACCGTCAGCGGGTATAGTCCGTTTTCGATGTTCTCCAGGGTCGGGGCAACGCCGTCAACACAGAGAATCTTCACTCCATCCTCTTGATTCAATTCCTCCACAAAATAGCGGAAGGAATAGCCCATGGCGCCGTCCTCGTCGGCATATTGGGCCACCTTCTCTATAGTGTCCCCCATTGCGCTGATGACGAAATACTTGTCCGGCTCCATCAGGGACACATCCCCCATGAAGTATTCCATAACAGCCTGGGAGCCGGAATTTTGGGGGCGTTGAAAGGCCCTGATTTCCTGATTTTTGCCACCAAGCTCTTTCCAGTTGGTTACCTCTCCGTGATAGATGGCCCGGATTTGCTGGCTGGTGAGATTGTCGATGGGGTTGTCCTTCTCTACAAAGAACACAAAGGCCTCCCGACCGATGGGGGTTATGGTGAGGGCAATACCTTTCTTTGCAGCCTCCGCAAGCTGTTCTTTGGAGGGCGTTGCGCCGAAAAGCAAATTCACCTCTTTATCCAACAGACGGGAGAATCCACGCACGGTGTTGGTGAAGCTGACAATCTTGCCGTTGGTATATTCATAATCCGTCTGCAATGCAGCCATCTCAATGCCCTCTATGCCCTGGTATACGGCCTTGGCCACCGCCGCATACACCGGATAGCACGCTTCCGCACCGTCCATGACGGGCATCTCCTTCTCATCCTCAATGGTAAAGCTCGGTTGATGGTCCAGCTCGACCAGTTTCGAGTTCTCACTATACACCATGTAATCGGTGAAATCCGTGGAGGAGTATCCATGCATATACGAGAAACCATGCCCCGCATACCGAACCTCGGGACGGTTTTGGTATTGCTTTACGCTGAATGTTCCGCAGAGCAGGACCACCGCAACGGTTAACAAATAGGGCAAAAGACGGCGGATAGGTGGCTGTTGCACCCTGTCCGGCTCGTTAGCTCCACTGCATGATGACAGGACGAGGCAGGTAATCATAGCGGCTGCATAGGTGGCAAAGATGCAGGCGAACAAAGCAAGCGCACTGTCCGCCACCATCATTAGCAGCGACAGCAGCAGAAACGGGAACGTCAGCATGGTGAATATGCTGAACTCTTTACCATTTGTGCTGCCGGAGGTGATGGCCAGAATGACCGCCAAGGATACCGAAAGTATAATCAGAATCCCGGCATTGACCCTTGCGGCGAAGGGAAGGTCCAGCTTTTTTCGCAGCAAAACATACAGAAATACGGTTACAATGGGGACAAACCAGGCAAAAAACCATTCATTTACATTCAAGTCCAGAAAAATCAGGGGTATCCGTGCAACCGCTCCCACGGCGAGAATCAGTCCCACGGCGGGAATCAGCCAGTAGATCAGCAAAACCTGCAGCCATTTTTTCATTGCAGCACTCCTTTACTATCTGTTTTCTGTATACTACCATACGGCTGCATCTATTTCAACCGAGCGCATCGACATCGTCCGGGCTCTGCCCATCACCCTGTTGGACTCTACAGAAAATTTCAAGTCTGCGAGCGTGCAGCACTTACTTGCCGTTCTATTATTTCTTATCTTCATACGATGCGGCAATGTTTTTGCCGACTTCGTCATCGGTGGTGATGGTCTGCTTGTGCGTCTTTGAGTTGGCAAGAGTTTGCAGATTTTTGATCCGACGCTCTGTCAGCTCAGCAATAACGCGAATTCGGTTTTCTTCCATATAATCCTTTGCGTTTTCGTCGGAGAGGATTTCCGTAATCATTTCACCGACGCCGGAAAGCGCGGAGAAGTCGATCCAGTCAAAAGATGAAACAAGTTTTAACTGTTCTTCGTGGTGCTTTTTGAACGGTTTGCAGACTACCTCCGACCCGTCCCGCATCATCGGTACGCTCTTGTCATATCCAAGTGAGGAGCCGCTATCATAGATCGGCGCCATGCAGAGCCATTCAAGCGTTTCGGCGTTACGAATTGCGCCGAAGTTGTTCAAATGTCTATCTTCGTTCGCAATGATATAATCGAGCACAATCATCTGATCCAAAAACTCTTTGACATTCGGGATCCCGAGTGCGTCCGCGCAGTCAACGAAATGCTGATACATCGACTTGCTGTTTGGCTGCTTCCTGGTCTGGATGATCCGCCACGCCGGGACAAGCTCGGTATCTTCGCTGACAAAATCTTCGCACACGCTGTACGGAGCGCCCTTGTTCCAGGTCACGGTGTACGGCACGTGGGGAATATTCAGCCGACGCATGATCTTTGAGGCGACGACTTCGTTCAACGGTTGCTGACGGTAGGGGTTGGAGCCGCCTTTGACAAGGCAACGCTTGCCGTCAATGATTTTCCATCGCTTTTTCAGATTGCCGTCGGAGGTATTATCGGGCGAAGAGAAATTGAGCGGATCCGGTTTCTTATCCGCGCCGAACAGTACGTCGCCGATATCATCGGAAAACTCGTTTTCAAAAAAGTTGATCTTTTCCCAGGTAAGTTCGGAGTTTTCGGGGCGGATCCAATACTGGTCTGAAAGGGAGAGACCGAAGCAGCGAATCAACAGCATTTTTGTATCGGTGATCTGCAGCGTTTCCATTGCCTCGCGCACACCGGAGCGGCTGGCGGGGATGGATCTTTCCGTCCACCAAGCGTTCAGTGCCGCGCGATCGACGGCGCCCTTTTTCATACCGACGCCAACGGGCAGATGCTCGGGCGCAAAAACAGCACCGATTTTCTGAATAAAACCGGTTTCGTTATCGAGATTGAGTTCGACTACGGGTGTGCATTTATGCATCAGGGTACACTTCAAAAAACCGTTCTGAACTTTGGGCGAGGCAACGTTGCCCGCCTTGATTTCAGCCAGTTCTTTTTGCAACTTTTTTCTTAGTTCAATCTGATCGGTTAGCCCGGCGATCTCCTCATCGCGGAGATACTTGCTTTTCTTTACGCCGCCTTCCGACCACTGATGATAAAAATAAACGTTACCGTTCACGGTCTTTTTGGAGATATAGCCTTTGGGGAGTTTCCCGATCTTTTCGGTTAATTCCGCTATCTTCTGTATCGTAATTCGGTCAGGCATGAATTAACCCCCTTTCTTACCACCGTTATTATACCCCGTTTTATCCGCTTTGGCAACGGCAAAAATGGAAATTATCCTTTGCCCTTGCCAGAAATCTGGTAAGCGCTCATGTTGATCACTTACCAAAACAAACTATGAAGATACTGCTTCTTCTACGGCGGTAAATGGCAATTTTAGCCACTTGCCTTACTCCTGCCAAACTCAATATCCAATTGTGCTCATTCCCGGGGCGGGCTTTCGCGATTTGAAGTGGCCCGTGTACTGGGGCCGCATTCCCGGTGCTTTGGGCGGTATACTACCTAATGCTCAGGTGGCTTTTTGCGTGGATAGCACAGGGCGAATGGTGGTTGAAAAACCAGGGGGGCCATGATAGAATAAGTAGATTTTTGAATAAAGGCTGGCGCCTATGGTTTTTTCATCCCTTACCTTTTTATTCGCCTTTTTGCCATGGACAGATGGCCCAAACGCAAAAAGCTCTTTCTGCTCATCAGCGTGACGGTCAACCTGCTGCTGCTGTTCGTGTTCAAGTATGCGAGCCTTTTTTGGGACGCCCCTGCTGGTTCCCAGCTATCGGCGTATCGTCATGGTGGATCCGCGCTACTATCGGGGCAGCGTGGCGGAGGTTTGCAAGGAGTATGGGGCACAGGAACTGCTGTTCTGCTACTCTCTGGAACGGCTGATGACGGATGCGAATCTACAGATAATCAAGTAGAAAGATGAGGAAAATATGCAGGTAGAACAAGACTTTTTTGTGCGCTTGGAGGACACGGGCACGGACCTGGGCCTGAGCAACAAGGGCTATATCACCATGATGAGCAACCTGGCCTGTTTGCATGGCACCCGCATCGGCCAGGGCCTGGGGGACAGGGACAAGTGCCACCTTTCCTGGGTCGTGGTGGGCTGGCACCTGGAAGTGCTGCATCGGCCCAAGATGACCGAGACTGTCCATGGCATCACCTGGGCCCAGCAGGCCAACCGCCTGCAGACGGGCCGGGATTTTCTGCTGCATGATGAAGCAGGGCGGCTGTGCGCCAAGGGTACCTCCGCCTGGATGGTGCTGGACGAGAACAACACCCATGTGCAGCGCATCACCCCGGAGATAATGGCTCCCTACAAACCGGAGCCGGAGCGGCAGAACTACCCGGATTTTGCCTTCCCTCGGGAGCCGGCAGCGTTCGAGCCCGTATGGACCTTGCAGACCTCCATCACCCGAGCCATGATTGACTGCAACCACCATGTGCACAACGTGGCCTATCTGGACTTAGCGCTGGAAGCTCTGCCCGCAGCGGTGGATATGGATGCCTTTTCCCATATGACGGTGGTGTATCGCCGCCAGATTCTCCCCGGGGAGCGGGTGAAACTCAGCTACGGCATGGCGGGGAGCAAGCACATCGTCACCATCACCGAGGCAGAGACCAACACCCTTCGCGCCTTCTTTGAAATGGAGGAATAGGGAAGGGGAAAGCGGTCAACACTTTCCCCATGGAAAGATGGAATGCCTTGGCACAAAAGCTTGGTTTTGACACGCCGGACGGTCGGTTCGAGCTTCTGGAAACGGAAGCGGGAGCCCCGTCCTTTTTTCATGGCCGTTCTCGACAAAAAGCCCCTCAATACCCGGACGAACGCCGGGTCGAGCGGCACCTGAAAGGGAACAAAGACCGGCTCACCTCCGCCTTTTGGGGGCAAATCAACCCGGACCTGATACTTCGGGACTTCCTCTTTTGCGGCCAGGTGCCTGCCTGCGTGGTCGGCATAAACGGCATGGCCGATGCCCAGCAGATAAACGACTTCGTCCTAAAGCGAGCCATGGAAAGTGCAATGCCGCCAAAGAGAGGAACCGATGTTGTTGACTATGCCATAAAAGAGGTCTTTTCCCTTTTGGAGGCGGAGCCCACCCAAAGCTGGCCTGAGGTGGAGGAAGCCATCTTAGAGGGGCGGGCGGCGGTTTTCCTGGAGGGCGAGCCCGCGGCCATCTTGCTGGATGTGCGGGGCTATGCCTGCCGGGCCGTGGGCACGGCGGAAAACGAAAGCACCATTCTCGGCCCCGCAGAAGCCTTCCATGAGAATCTGCGTACCAGCATCACCCTGCTGCGGCGCATGATTCGCCGGGCGGATTTGGTGTGCGAGTTTCGCGAGACTGGCAGCAAGAACAACGCCAAGCTGGCCCTGTGCTATCTTGGCACCGTGTGCAACCAGTCCCTTCTGCAGGAGGTGAAGCGGCGCCTGTCCGCCATCAGCACCGATATGCTGCTGTCGGCGGGGACCCTGGGCCAGCGCATCGAGGACAGCCCCCTGTCCCCGGTGCCCCAAACGCTGCTGACGGAACGGCCCGACCGGGCGGCAGCCGCCATCATGGGAGGGAAGGTGGTCATCCTGGTGGAGGGCAGTCCCCAGGCATTGGTGCTGCCCATCACCCTGACGGGGCTGCTGCTGACGGCGGAGGACACCTATCTACGGCGGCCCACGGGCTCCATCCTTCGGTTCGTGCGCCTGTTTGGGGTGGGGGTGTCCGTGCTCATGCCCGCCTATTTCCTGGCCCTTGCCTATCACCATCAGGGGCTGCTGTCGGCGGAGGTGCTCTCCACCGTCATCTCCTCCCGAAAGCTGGTGTTCATGCCCATGGGCATGGAGATGGTGTTTTTGCTGCTGGTGTTCCAGTTGGTTCGGGAGGCGGGGGTGAGGGCGCCCGGGGCCGTGGGCCAAACCGTGGGCATCATCGGCGGTCTCATTCTAGGGCAGGCGGCGGTGTCCGCCAACTTCGTCTCCACGGTGGCCCTTATCATCGTGGCCCTGACGGGCCTCGGCAACTTCGTCATTCCCAACTATGACCTGCAAATCACCGTGGCCTACTATCGGGTGCTGCTGTGCCTGCTGGCGGTCTGGGGCGGCTTGCTGGGGGTCAGCTGCGGCCTGTTGGGGGCGTTGGCGCTGTTAGCCAACCAAAAATCCTTCGGCGTGCCCTTTCTCTCTCCCGTGGCGCCCAAGACCGTCCAGCGGGAGCCCCTTTTCTACCGCGGTACCATCCGGGGCCAGGGGCAAGCCCAGGACGATATGAACGGGGAGGCGGGGCTATGAACCTGCGCCTTGGTCGCTTCGGTCTGCAGGAGAGCGCCGCCGCGGTGGGTCTGGGTGCCCTCGTTTCGGGTGTGTTCTCCGTCAACGTGGGGGAGACCTACGAAAAAGGGAACGTATGCTATCTTGCCACAGGGGCAGGCCTGCTGCTGTCGCTGCTGTTGCTGCTCCTTCTTGTCAAGGCCATGGAGGCAAGGCGTGTGCAGAGTCTGATAGATGTATTGGATGGGCTTTGGCCGCCCCTGCGGTATCTCTTTGGCGTATCCCTGATGCTCGGCTTTGCCCTTTGCGCCCTGCTGCCCCTGTTTCGCTTCACCCTGGCCATGGAGCGGTATATCTATGTGGAGGCGGATTATGTGCCCATGGGCGCCTGGATGCTGCCGGTTCTGCTGCTGCTCGTGTGCCTTGGCATGGAGTGCATCGCTCGCACGGGAAAGCTGATGGTCATTTCGGCCCTCATCAGCCTGGTGCTGACCTTAGCTTTAGCCAGCCCCGCCTTCGCCCTTCACCACCTATACCCCCTGTTCAGCCCCGGCTGGAAGGCCTTTCTTCGACAAACGCTGGAGGCCACGGCCCGCTTTTTGCCCCCGGGACTCGGGCTGCTGGTCGTGGCCAGGGGCTGTCAGGGACTCATACATGCCAGAAAAAGCCTGACCGTGGGGCTTCTTTTGGGCGGCATCGGGGCCGTGGGGATGCAGCTCGGGGTGGGGCTCACCTTCTTTGCCACGGACCTAAAGGAGGTCAGCGCCCCCATCTATTGCATGACCATGGCCGCCCGGCAGGAGCGGTTGGCCCTGCGGCTCGATGTGCTGGTGCTGTTTCTTTGGGTGCTCTGCGGGTTGGTTGCCGCCGGGTTCTGTATCTATGGGGCGGCGCTGCTGTTCTGTGCCCTCTTTCATGTGCAGGACATTCGTCCCGCCGGTGCCCTTTGGGTGCTGCTGGTGTGCGGTTTACTGCTGCTGGTCAACCTGGATGCGGCCCCCATTCAGACCGCCACGGCGGCGGTGTATCGCTGGGGATACTGGCTGTTTTTGTTGCCTGTTCTGGGGATGCTGCTGCTTATGGGGAGGAAAGTATGAAACGCTTGCTTTGCCTAATGCTGATGGGCTGTCAGCTGCTGCTTACGGGCTGTCTTCAGGGGGCACCCCTGGACAGCTTCTGCTATGTGCTGGACATCGGCGTGGAGCGAGGGGAGAACCTGCCCTATCGGTTCGTGTTCCTGTTGAACCGGGACGCAGGGGAGGAGGAGGGCAGGGGCAACACCACCCTGGTTCAGGCGGAGGAGCGAAGCCTCTTTGATGCCATCGAAGCCCTGTCCGGCACCCTGCCGGCTCAGCTGTCCTTCGAGCGCACCACCCTCATGGCCTTCTCGAGGGACCTTGCCGAGGCGGGGGAGATACGGGCCATTACGGACGGCGCCCTGGGGCGGCTGAAGATTCGCCACAACATCCGGGTCATCGTGGTGGAGACGGACATGGAGGAGACCTTTTTGGGCCTTATCAGCAACGACGACCCCAGCCTGAACCGGCTCAAATCCAACGTGAAGCGATACGAACGCAACTATGGCTTTGTGGAGGATTGGGGGCTAAACCGCATGCTGGAAGCCTTCAAAAACGAAACCGGAGACGCCCTCTTGCCCTATTGCGGCAAGAACGACGGCCTGCCCCGGGCGGACATGGCCGGGGGACAAGCCTATCCCTATCTGGGCGGCCGCCTCCTGGGGGAAGGACAGCTTGGCAGCACCCTTTGCGGCAGCGCCGTCTTTGCCCAGGATAGGATGGTGGGGCTTCTTAGCGGCCAGCATACCATGCTGGTGCTCATGGCAAAGGGCACCTTCTTTCAGGGCCATGCCCAAATTCCCTTTCGGGGGGAGACGGTCAATGTGGCCCTCTATGCCCTAAAAAAGCCCCGCCGCAGGATGGAGGGGAACACCTTTTATTGCACTCTCACTTTGGAAGCGGATGTAGAACAGCCGCTACAGGTGGATGCCCCTTCCGGGGAGCTGATAGAGGCCATCCGTACCCACCTGCAAGGGGAGCTTTGTAGGGTGTTTGAGGCCACGAAAGCCGCCGGTGCGGATGTGTTTTGCCTGGGGGAGGAGGCTATCGGCAGCTTTCAGACCACAAAGGCCTGGGAGGCATACGCCTTTTCCTCCCACCTGCAGCAGATGGAAGCTGCATTTGATGTGAATGTAAAGCTGTCCCATGCGCCCAAGGACCCGGCGCTCGAATAAAGGAGGTATATAATGGTGTTTTTCTTGCCCATGGCAGGAGGCGTGCTCCTGTATGCAGGCCTGTACATATTCTACACCGCAAAAAAGAGCGGCATTGCTGCCGCTCTTGCCATGATTCTGTTGCTTCTTTTGGTGCTTGCAGTATTGGGACTGGTCCTATACTACCGCATCTATACCTGACCCTTAGGCCATGTTCTCCGGGATGCAGTTGCGGGCATCCAGAATATGGTCGTGCAGCAGGGTGCAGGCCTTGTCCGCATCCCCGGCCCGGCAGGCATCCAAAATGGCCTGGTGCTCGCTGATAGAGCGGGTGCGGCGGGCCTCATCGGCATAGAACGCACCCCTTAGATACCGATCGGCATTATAGTGAATCAGGTCGATGAACATATCGGCCACCTTGTTGTTGGCCCGATGGGTGATAATCTCATGGAAGCGATAGTTCAGCCGCTCCTCTTCAAAGGCATCGGCGGTCTGCTTCTGGGCCTCGATGAGCTCCTGCATCTGGGCAAAGTCCTCTTGTGTCATCAGCGGGACAGCTCGCTTTGCCAGCTGATAGGTGATGCTGGCCCGAATCTCCATCATATCCTCCAAAGCGGAGCGATCCAAAGAGGTCACCACGGAGCCCCGGTTGGGATGGATGGTGACCAATCCCTGGGCTTCCAACTGCCGCAAGGCTTCCCGCACGGGAATGTGGCTGACGGACAGGGCGGCAGAAACTTCATCCTGTTTTAGCTGCATTCCCGGCTGCAGCTTGCCGCTGGTGATGCCTTCCCGCAGCACCCGGCATACCCACTCCTGGGTTTGACCCGTGCGGGGACCCACCGCATTCATCAATTCACGATAATCCATACGCTTACTCACTCCCAGTTGTTACTTTTAATACAGCATATTATATACACCCCGTCATGAATAGTCAATCTTTTTATGCAGAATCTGTCGAATTATCGGCCTCTGTTGCAGGATTGGCTTCATTTTCTGCCAGCCCCTCTAAAAGCACCGTGGTGCTGACCGCTTTGGAGGCGGGACCAGCTAAGGGACTGCCGT
Source organism: Clostridia bacterium (assembly GCA_017451295.1). GTDB lineage: Bacteria > Bacillota > Clostridia > Christensenellales > CAG-138 > RUG472. Next base: position 71,319 of record JAFSPW010000110.1, on the reverse strand, counting down.
TAATGAGTATCATCGGGTGCAGGGGCACCACATAGTAGGAGATAAAGCCTCTGTCGAGCGCCACGGAATCCGTGTACCTGGGCGCTTCGTCCCCTTCAAAGGTGAACAGGAGCCTCGAATAGCCGTTGCTGTCCTGCTTATAGAGCAGATACCGGGCATAGCTTGTCGGGGGCGTGAAGGTGAGGGTCACCTGCGTGCCGATGCGGCTTAGCTGCAAATCCTGCGGCGGCTCCGGCTCCGCCCAATAGGTACTCTCCTGCCGGGGCTCCGTGCCCCGGACAAAGTACTCCCAAAGGTCATACCGTTCCGGGGTGAAGGCGGTGGCGAGCACCGCCTCGTGCCGTTCCTGCATGGTGTATCCGTCCAGCCGCACGGAGATGACGGAGCTGGGCTGGGTAAAGGTCGGTGCTTGCTTGCCCAGGTACAGCCCTTCCAGCACCCGCTTCATCAGCCCTGCGGGGTAGTCGCCGCCGCCGGAATCCGGGGGCAGGAGCCGCCCGCCCCCGCTTTGGTCAAAGCCCATCCAGATGACCGCCGCATAGTCCCTGGTGTAGGCTGCCAGCCACACGTCCCTATTCCCCGTGGCATCCCCCACGGTGCCGGTCTTGGCCGCTACCTCCATATCCAGTTCCCCCAACACCTTGGCCGTGCCCTCCGTGGCCACGCTTTGCAGCATGCTCGTGAGGATGAAGGCGTTCCCTTCACTCATCACCCGGCGGGCGGCGGGGGAGGCTTCATACACCGTCTTTCCCTCCCGGTCCGTGATGCGGCGAACCACCACAGGGGCTCGATAGACCCCGCCGGCGGCAAAGGCGGCATAGGCGGCGCACAGGTCCTTGGGCGACACCCCATAGGTAAAGCCCCCCAGGGCAAGTGCCAGCCGGGTATCGTTTTTATCAAAGGGGATGCCCAGATTCCGGGCAAAGCTCTTGCACCGGCCGATGCCCAGCCGGTCAAACAGTTCCACCGCCGGAATGTTCAGGGATCTCGTCACCGCCTCCCGCATGGTCACCCAGCCGGAATACCGCTTGCTGGCATCGGAGGGGGCATAGTCTCCGAAGGTGGCTGCCTCATCCAGCAGCACATCCGCCGCCGTGTACCCGGCTTCCAGGGCCGGGGCATAGACCAATATGGGCTTTATGACGGACCCGGGCTGACGGCGAATACGCACCGCCCGGTTATAGCCCAGGGCCACGGTCTGGTCCCGTCCCCCCACCAGGGCGATGACCTGCCCCTGCTGGGCATCCATAAGGAAGATGGCCCCCTGGGCGTGCTCCCCGTTCACCTCAGGGAACAGGTCATCCTCCAAAAACAGGTCCTCGCAGAGCCCGTTTGCCCTCTGGTCCATGGCGGTGTACAGGTGATACCCCTCTGAAAGCAGCTGATCCATGCTCACCCCCAGCAAATCGCAGGCCTGCTGCAGGGCATAGTCCACATAGTAGCCCCGCTTTTCGAGCGCCGGGTCCCGGTTGAGACTCAGGGGCTCCGCCTTGGCGGCCTGCGCCTGCGCCGTTGTGATGCAGCCGTATTCCGCCATCAAATCCAGTATGACCCCTCGCCGCCCCAGGGAAGCCTCCGGCCGAAGGTGAGGGGCAAACCGGGAGGGGGACTTTAATACCCCGGCCAGCAGCGCCGCCTGGGCTAAGCTGAGCTCTTTTGCGCTGATGCCGAAGTACCCGTGGGCGGCGGTCTCCAGACCGTAGTAGCCGCCGCCAAAGTATACCGTGTTTAGATACAGTTCCAGAATCTGGTCCTTGGTGAACCGCTTCTCGAGTAGCAGCGATAGGATGGCCTCGTCCACCTTCCGGGACAGCTCCTTTTTGCTGGTCAGGTGTGTGAGCTTTATCAGCTGCTGGGTGATGGTGCTGGCCCCCTCCACAAAGGACCCGGCCTTGATGTCGCTCCAGGCCGCCCCGAGCACCCGTATTACGTCCACGCCCGGATGCTCATAGAACCGGGCATCCTCGGCGGAGATGAAAGCCTGCTTCACATGCTCCGGCAGCTCCTCAACATCCACGAGCAGCCGGTTTTCCCCGGGGCCCAAAATGGAGCAGACCCTATCCTCCCGGTCATAGACCTGCAACGACAGGGTTTCAAAGCGCAGCTTCTCCTCGCTCAAAGCCCGCCAGGCATCCCGGCTCAATACATACGCAGCCAGGGCGATGACAGGCACCAGCACCGCCCCGGCAAGGCAAAACAGCCACCGCCACAGGCGGCGGTGGTTGCGATGATGCAAATATCGTTTGTTTATTCTCCGGCCCATACTGCCATAGTATGGGCATAGGAACCGCTTGCTATGCTATCGAAGCAGGAAGCGCCGGACTCTTTTTTGATACAGATTGGTCGCGGCTTCAAACAGAATATCCAGCAAAAAGAACGCCGCCTCTACAAGCAGCACCAGCACCACCAGCGGGATATCCGGCAGCAGGGAAAGGCTGTCCACCCCCGCAATCGTGTGGATGGCCCAGAGCCCCAGCCCGGCCCCGGCGTTGCAGTAGAGCACCGTGAAGAGCGACCGGACCGCAGGCACGGTGATGAACCGCTGGAAGAACCGGCGCACAATGCCGTAATGGCCGAGGAGCGCCACATACATAAACCAGCTGAGCCTGTCGGGGCAGAGCAAAAACCCCAGCAGACACACGCACAGGTAGCAAAGCCAGGCTTCCAGATACAAATCCTCCAGCACCAGCACCGTCACAAAAAAGCTGCAGATGCGGCAGCAGATGAACCGAAAGCCCGTCAGCACCTCCGATGCATACAAAAACAGCAGCGTCAGCGCACACACCATGGCCCCCAATGACACGCGGCGGCCGGGGGAGAGCCTGCTTCTTTCCATCAGCGGCAGCCTCCGCAGTTGCACAGGCAGTTGAGGCACAGCATGGTGCTGCAGATGTCGCAGGTGTCGCACTCGGCGCCGTTAGGGTTCATGGTCCCCGTCCGAAACCCACGCCCCGTGTTCATCACGGTGGAATAGGCGTTCTGGTACTCCACATTCCCCGGCTCCATGCTGGCGGCCATGGAAAGGTGCTGCTTGGCCTGGTCATACCAGCCCCAACGGAAGTAGAGAATGCCATAGAGATAGTGCCACTCGGCGTTGTGCAGCGGCACTGCGTCCAGCACCGCCTTGGCGGCGTTGAGGTTGTTTTGGGCAAAGAAACTGCGAACACGGGAAAACTCCGCCGCATACTCCCCGGCATAGCTCCCCTGGTTCTGCCAGTACCCGCTTTGGGAATAGGTGCTGCGGGAATAGGAGGAGCGGGTGGAGGAACTGTCCTTCTTCTTGGTCAACAGCTCATAGGCCTGGTTGATTTCCTTCAGCTTTTCGTTGGCCATGTCCTTCATGGGACCGTCTGCATAGCGGTCCGGGTGATACTTCTTCACGAGGTCCAAATAGGCCTTACGAATCTCCTCCGGCGTGGCGTTTTCGCTGACGCCCAGCACTTTATACGGGTTCATCCCCATCCTCCTTGCCGTCCTCTAAAACCTGTCGGGTCCGCTGGGCGCACCCCAGCGTCAGCACATTCTCCATAAGCCCCCGGTCCCGGGTGGGGGAGAGCAAATCAAAGGCTTTCTTCGCCTCCTCCAGGGAGGCATAGAGCCCAAAGGCAGCCTGCTCCTTGCTGTAGCCCGCTGCTACATAGGGGTTGAAGACCCCCTTCTTTTTGTCCTTCTGCCGATCGTCCCAGGCGTCCATCAGGTATATCCATCGGCCAAGGTTATATAATAGCCACTTAAGCGGCAGCCGCTCCTTCTCAGGAAAGGGGAGCAAATCCGCCATGGCCGACAGATACTGCCCCGTGGGGTCCGCGGCTTTATCCACGCCGCCGCCGTCCCGTTCCGCAAATCGCTGCTCATCGGCGTAGGCTTTTGTCAGTTCCAGCAGCCCGGGCTGGTCAAGGGCGGCCTTGCGGACGGCGCCTTTTAGCAGCAGAGCCGCCGCCCCCTTGATAAGGTTCCGCTCATCCTGCCAGTCGTCCAGGCACTTATAGTAGCTGAGCATCACGTTCACCGCCGCCGCAAAAGCAAGCGCAGGTGTCTCCAAACGGTACTTTCGCTGGGGGTCATGGCACCGGTGCAGGCAGCGGCAGGCCTTGGCGTCCACCGTTTCCCCCAGTTCCCCGGAGAAAAGCAGCGCAAGGAACGCACAGTCATACTGCAGGAACAGCGTAGAAAAGCGGCCGTATCGGCGGCGCATACATTGACACAGGCCGCAATACCAGCTTGCATAGCTCCTTGCTTCCCGCACCTTCAGCTCCGATTCAACTGTGGTCACATACCCAAACATACTGCCTCAATGTTCCTATTATAGCAGAAATCCGGCCCTGTGCATGGCCCAATTGTGAAAAAGATGGGAAACCCTGTGTAAATCTGGCCAAAAGGGGCCAGGCTTATGCTATGGTTTGGATTCTGTTTGCCGTGGCTTCCCTGGGGTATCTGCTCCTGTGGCCCTTTTGCATCCGCATGAGTCTCCGCCTTTCAGCCACATCCTGCAGGGGGGAGGTGTACATCGCCTCCTTCTTTAGGCTGAGAATAGAGGGGGACTTTTTGCAGGAGCCCTATTTCAGCCTCCACCTGCTAGATGGCAGGGGGCGGCGAAAGAAACTAAAATCGCAGGGTAAGGGCCAGGGCTTCACCCCCATCATACAGGTGGAGCGCCTGGACGGCGCCTTGTACCTCGGGGTAAGGGAGGAGGGCGCCTTCACCGTGGAGGCCCTGGGCGCCCTCTATGCCCTTTTGGAAACGGCGGGCCTGTCCCTAAACTGCCGGGTGAACCTGCAGCCCCGGGCCTGTTTTGACAAAAACATCTGCGCCCTCCAACTTTTTGGAATAGGCCGCTTCACGCTCGCACAGAATATAAAGGAATATCTGAAAGAAAAGAGGCGATACCATGCAATCCGTTGAATCCATCATTGAAACCACCATGTCCCGGCTCAAAACCATCGTGGATGTAAACACCATCGTGGGGGAACCCATCCCCGCCGGCAACGGGGTGGTGGTGCCTGTGTCCAAGGTGGCCTTCGGCTTCTTCTCCGGCGGCGGGGAGTATGCTCCCATGGGCAAGGTGGCCAAGGCCGCCGCCCTCTCCGACCAGGAGGGCTATCCCTTCCTCGGCACCGCCGTAGCTGGGGTGTCCCTTACCCCCAAGGCCTTTTTGGTCACCACCGGGGAGGAGGTCAATGTGGTTCCCGCTACCTACGAGTCCACCCTGGACAGGGCCATTTGTCAACTGCCCAAGCTGGTGGAGGAGCTAAAAAAAGCCACCCGCTCCCAAGAGGTCCAGCCGTGAAACGGCTATTGCCGCTCGTGCTGTGCCTGCTGCTGGTGCTGCCCCTTCCCCTCAAGACGGCCGAGGCCCAGGGAAGCATCAGCGCCCAGGGCGCCGTCCTTATCGAGGCCGCCTCCGGGCGGCTTCTCTATCGGAAGAACGAGACACAGCGGCTCCCCATGGCCAGCACCACCAAGATTATGACGGCCCTTTTGGCCCTCGAGCAGGGGCAGCTGCAGGATGTGATTACCGTTCCTGCGGAGGCGGCCGGGGTGGAGGGCTCCTCCCTGTACCTCTCTGCCGGGGAGCAGCTGACTTTGGAAGACTTGCTCTATGGCTTGCTCATGGCCAGCGGCAACGATGCCGCCGTAGCCATCGCTTTGTATGTGGACGGCTCCGTAGCCGCCTTTGCCCAGCGGATGAACGAGAGGGCGGCGGCCCTGGGCTGCACAGACACCCACTTTGTCACCCCCAACGGCCTCCACGACCCCGAGCACTATACCACCGCCCTGGACCTAAGCCGCATCGCCGCCGCCGCCATGCAGAATGCCACCTTCCAAAAGATGGTGAGCACCCAGCGCTACACCACCACCTCCGGCAGCCATCGGAGGACCTTTACGACCAAGAACAAGGTCCTGACCCAAATCGAAGGCGGCTGCGGCATCAAAACCGGCTACACCAAAAAGGCGGGCCGGTGCCTGTGCTTTGCGGCGAGGCGGGAGGGCATGCTCCTTATCGGCACGGTGCTCCATGCCCCTGACATGTGGAACGATGCGAGGCTCATCTTAGAGGAGGGCTTTTCTCACTACCGGCTGGAGCCGCTTTTACCGGGCGGACAAAGCCTTGGCCAGGTGGCGGTGATGGGCAGCGAGAAAAAAGCATTGCCTGTGGCGGCAAAACAGGATATACTGTATCCCGTCAAAACCGACGGCAGCGAGGGCATCACCCGGGAAACGGAGATTTTTGAGTCCCTGCAAGCCCCCGTATCCCCCGGCCAGCAGGCGGGGGAATGCCGTTTGTTCGTCAACGGAACCTTGGTGAACACCGTCCCCCTGTACACCTTCGAGGGGGCGGATAAAAGGACCTGGTCCGGCATTTTCAGGCAGTGTATGGAGGCGTACCTGACCGCATAGGAGGGCAATCATGGCAGAGCGGCTGCAAAAGGTTATGGCGGCGGCGGGGGTGGCTTCCCGTCGGGCATCGGAAAAGCTCATCGAAGAGGGGCGGGTCACCGTGAACGGTATCCCCGCCACCCTGGGCATGAGCGTGGAGGAGGGGGATGCCATCTTAGTGGACGGGCAGCCCCTGTCCGCCGAGGAGAAACGCATCGTCATCCTATTCTATAAGCCCCGGGGCGTCATCTGCAGCAGCAGCGACCCCCAGGGCCGAAAGACCGTGCAGGATTTCTTCACCGAAATCCCGCAGCGGCTGTATAATGTGGGTCGTCTTGACTTAAACTCCGAGGGTTTGCTTCTTATGACCAACGACGGGGAGCTGTGCAACAAGATGACCCACCCCAAGTTTCGGGTGGAAAAGACCTATTACGCCGTGTGCGATGGCAAGCTCACCGCCTCCGAGCGGGCACAGCTTATCAACGGCGTCCTGCTGGAGGACGGCATGACCGCCCCTGCCAGGATTCACTATACCACCACCACGCCCAAGGGGGACACGGGCATCTGCATCACCATCCACGAGGGCCGGAACCGGCAGATTCGCCGCATGCTGGAAGCCGTGGGCCACAGAACCCTGCGGCTAAAGCGGGAGGGCTATGGCCCGCTCACGCTGGGGGAGCTACGGAGCGGCCAGTGGCGGTATCTTACCGAGAAGGAGATTTCTGAGCTTCTTGCCTCCGCCAAAGCCTGAGGCTGCGCTCTTGTGTGTGCGTATGTCGGCCAATGTCGGCCAATACATAAAACTAGTATAGGGCATTTTTTTATTTTTAATCTAAAATAGTTTTTAGAAATGGCCGACATCGGCCGTCATAGTTTCGCTTTGGAAGTAATCAAACCCTGCCCCCAGGGGCAAAATGGGTTCACACCCCCAATCCTGCCGGTCCCTGCCGGTCAATACATAAAACTAGTATAGGGCGTTTTTAAAAAACGATTCTAAAAAAAGTATTGGAAACGACCGGCAGCGACCGGCAGGATGCATAGACAGAGGGAAACAAACCCTGCCAGAGGGGCGCCTATACCCCAAACAGCCACAGCTTCCATACCGCGAGGGCCTCCCGGATATACATCCCCGCCATGTAGACGGGGTAGCCGTCCTGGCTGGCGATGCCCCGGGCCTCCATGCCCAGGGACTTGGCCATGCCCTTTGCCCGGTAGAGATGATAGGCGCTCGATACAATGGCCACCTCTGCGGCATCGCCGCCGGAGGCCTCAATCACCGCCTTGGAGAAGGTCAGATTCTCCAGGGTGGAGGTGGAAGCAGCCTCCATTAGGATCCGGCTTTCGTCTATGCCCTTGTCCACAAGGTACCGGCGCATGCATTCCGCCTCGGAGATATCCTCCCCTTCGCCCTGGCCTCCGGACACCACGGCGGTAGCCTCGGGATTATCATTCAGATACGCCGCCGCCTTGTCGAGCCGATGCCGTAGCGAGATGGAGGGGGTCTGTCCATACACCGCCGCCCCCAGCACGATGACATAGGGGGCATCTGCTTGCTGTCCGGCATACGCCGCCGCGAGAATCGGCAGCAAAGCTGAAAGCAGAAAAGCTGAGAGTAGTCCCGTTCCTATGGACACAAAGACCTTCAGCCGCCGTTTCCCCAAGCGAAACACAACGAGCAGCACCGCCGCCCCCAAGGGCAGCAGGGCGGCATAGTGGTATCCGGCGGCCCGGAAGGTACACAGCAGCACGCCCAGCCCCATGAGGCAAAGGCACAGGAGCCATGGCCCCCATTTGGACCAAAGGAGGCAGGGGAGGCAAAGGACTGCCACACCGATAGCCAAAGGCTGATAGTAGGGCGGCAGACCGAACCATATCATGGCCCCGAGCAGCAGCAGGGACAGGGCCCAGAGCAAAGGCCGATGGTGTCGTTTAGCGTCTTTCATGCGTATCAGTATAGGAAGCCCGGCGCAAAAGGACAAGCCGGGGGAGGGGGTGTTTACACTTATGTTGCCCAAATGTTACAAAAACAGGTGGCTGTCCAGGGTCTCTGCCGCCGCAATATCCCCTAAGGCAAGGCAAAAGTCCCTTGCTGCCCGCCATAGCTCCGTGGCTTCCCCCTGCTCTGTGTATGCTTTCATGCGCTCCATAGCCTGGGAGGCGGGGCTGATGAGCACGTTTGGCACGAAGAAGTCCAATGTCTGTGAAAACTCGTCGTAGCCTGCATACAGCTTTTCAAAGTCCGCTTGGTTTCGGCTCTCGGCTACCGCCATGGCGAGGCTTGAAAGCTCCCTGCAGGATTGACGAATGTACACCCCCGGAAGGATAAACAACAGCAGCAGGGCAAGGATAGCTCCTGCGGTAAACAGGCGGCGGACTTTTATGAACACAGGGCCTTTCCCTCCTTTTTGGACACCGTATAGACCTTGGCCCCATAGCGGCTTTTGAGCTGGAAGCGGGCGGAGCCGTCCCCCATATATTGGAAGTAAAACACCTGCTGTACTTGCTGTATTCCCATGTGCCGCAGCAGCCCCCGCAGGGCCTTGGGGGGGATGTGCAGGTGCTTTAGAGCCGTGAAGCACAACGCCCCGTCCAGTATCAGCATGTGCGATAGCTTGGGGCTCTGGCCCTCGGTCTGCTTCTGCAACACGGAAAGGCTGCCGTTGGTCTCCAAAATGGCGTACTGCACCTTGGATAGATCGAAGATGTCCTCCTCTCGAAGATGGTCGCAGAGGTCGCTTACGGTATAGTTGGCCTCGCGCATGCGCTGCTCGTCCAGTACCCCCTCCTTCACAAGCAGCAGCGGCGCACCGCAGACCATCCGTCGAAAGGCGTGATTCCTCAAGCACAGGGCGGATATAGCCTGCTGGGACAAAAACAGCCCCAATATGGGAACGAGACTGTAGACCAGCGGCGTGCCCGTGTCCGAAACGGCGGTGGCCGCCACGTCCGCAATGGTCATGGTGATCAAAAGATCATAGGGCTGCAGATCGGAAATCTGCCGCTTTCCCGTCATACGCAGAATGAACAGGATGAAGCCGTATAGAAGGATGGTACGCAAGAACAGTATCAGCATACCCATAGCTTGTGAAAAAATATATCCTTCATTCTCAAAAAAGCGGAAGGAAAAAAAGGAATAGCGTCGAATACATTGAAAGATGGGTTAGATTGAGACTCGTCATGCAACAAAAAATGCAGGAGGGAAAAATGTTGACCAACATGAGTTTGGCAATGGCGGCGGCATCCACTGATACGCCGTTCATCCAGGTATTCGTGGTGGGCTTTGGCACCGTCTTTGTGGGCCTGATTGCGTTGATTCTCATCATCACGCTGCTGGGCAAAATCATGGCCGGTTCCGCTGCCAAAGAGGCCCAAAAGGCCGTCGCCGCTGCGCCCCAAAGCGTGGCTCCGGCTGCGCCGGTACAGCAAAGCGCAGACCGCCAGGGTATGGTGGCTGCCATCTCCGCCGCCATCGCCACCGTTATGGGCGAGGATGTGAGCGCGATTCGGATTCTGTCTATCAAAAAAGTAAATGATTGAGGGAGGAAAAGCTAACTATGCGTACTTTTAATGTGAATGTCAACGGAACCACCTATCAGGTTCAGGTGGAGGAAATCTCCGGCGCCGCCCCCAAGGCTGCACCTGCCCCCGCCGCCGCTCCCGCCGCTGCCCCCGCCGGCAAGGGCGAGAACATCAACGCCCCCATGCCCGGCAACATCCTCGATGTGCGGGTGAGCAACGGCCAGGCCGTCAAGTCCGGCACCATCCTGATGATTCTCGAAGCCATGAAGATGGAAAACGAGATTATCGCCCCCTGCGATGGCACCGTCTCCAACCTGTCCGTGCAAAAGGGTTCCACCGTTTCCTCCGGCCAGCTGCTGTGCACCATCGCTTGATTGTGAGGTCAACAAGCTATGGGCAGTGCCATTCTTGATTTCTTACAAACGACGGGTTTCGTCCAGATTTTCGATAACCCTCTGCAGCTTGTGATGCTGGCCGTGGCCTGCGTGCTGCTGTATCTGGCTATCGTTAAGAAGTTCGAGCCGTTGCTGTTGCTCCCCATCGCCTTTGGCATGCTGCTGACCAACCTGCCGGGTGCGGGGCTCTATCATGCGGAATATTATGCAGGTCATGTGGATTGGGCTGCCCTTTCCGATCCCAAGAACTGCGGTCTGCTTGACTATCTGTACCTGGGCGTGAAGCTCGGCATCTATCCCTGCCTCATCTTCATGGGCGTGGGCGCCATGACGGACTTTGGCCCCCTCATCGCCAACCCCAAGTCCCTGATTCTGGGCGCTGCGGCGCAGTTGGGCATCTACCTTGCCTATGGGCTGGCCCTGCTGGTGGGCTTCCCCGTCAATCAGGCGGCCTCCATCGGCATCATCGGCGGTGCGGACGGCCCCACGGCCATTCTGGTCACCACCAAGCTCGCGCCGGAGATTCTGGGCGCCGTGGCTGTGGCCGCCTATTCCTATATGGCCCTGGTGCCGGTCATTCAGCCCCCCATCATGCGGCTGCTTACCACCAAGGCCGAGCGGCAGATTTCCATGAAGCAGCTTCGCGCCGTGTCCCAGCAGGAGAAGATTATCTTCCCCATCGCTGTCACCATCTTCGTCAGCTTCCTGGTGCCCGATGCGGCGCCCCTGGTGGGCTCGCTCATGCTGGGCAACCTGTTTAAGGAGTGCGGCGTGACGGAGCGGCTCAGCAAAACCGCGCAGAACGAGCTGTGCAACATCGTCACCATCTTCCTGGGCATCTCCGTGGGCGCCACCGCCACCGCTGACAACTTCCTGAAGCTGCAGACTTTGCTCATCGTCCTTCTGGGCGTGTTCGCCTTTGGCGGCGGCACCGCCGGCGGCGTGCTGCTCGCCAAGCTTATGAACCTGTTCCTCAAGGATAAGATCAACCCCCTCATCGGTTCCGCCGGTGTGTCTGCCGTGCCCATGGCCGCCCGGGTCTCCCAGGTGGAAGGCCAGAAAGCCAAGCCCGGCAACTTCCTGCTCATGCATGCCATGGGCCCCAACGTGGCCGGCGTCATCGGTTCGGCCATTGCGGCGGGCGTGTTCCTGTCCTTGTTTGGTCATTGAGGTGAAATATGGCAAATAAACTTTATATCACAGATACCATTCTCCGGGACGGTCACCAGAGCAAGGCGGCCACCCGTATGCCCATCAGCGATATGCTCCCTGCCTGCGAGGCCCTGGATGCCATCGGCTACTGGTCTTTGGAGGTTTGGGGCGGCGCCACCTTCGACGCCTGCCTTCGCTTCTTGAACGAGGACCCCTGGGAGCGGCTGCGTACCCTTCGCAAGGCCCTGCCCAACACCAAGCTGCAGATGCTCTTTAGAGGCCAGAACATTCTGGGCTATAAGCACTATGCGGACGATGTGGTGGAAGCCTTCTGCCGCAAGGCCATCGAAAACGGTATCGACATCATCCGTATCTTCGATGCCCTGAACGACACCCGGAACCTCGAAGCCGCCATCAAGTACACCAAGAAGTACGGCGGCTGGTGCGAGGCAGCGCTCAGCTACACCACCTCTCCGGTGCACAGCGAGGAATACTTTGTGAAGCTCGCCAAGGAGCTCGTGCAGATGGGGGCCGACTCTATCTGCATCAAGGACATGGCGAACCTCCTCTTGCCCTACGATGCCTACAGCCTCGTAAAGAAGCTGAAGGCGGAGGTGTCTGTGCCCATCCATCTGCACACCCACAACACCACCGGCACCGGCGACATGGTCAACCTGATGGCTGCCCAGGCCGGGGTGGACATTGTGGACACGTGCCTGAGCCCCTTCGGCAACGGCACCGCCCAGCCCGCCACCGAATCCCTGGTAGCCACCTTGAAGGGCACCGAGCGGGATACGGGGCTGGACCTTTCCGCCCTTGCAGAGGTGGCCAAGCACTTCAGAGGCGTCCAGGAACGGATGATGAAGGAAGGCATCTACACCACCAAGTCCCTGATGGTGGATACCAACACCCTGCTCTATCAGGTGCCCGGCGGGATGCTGAGCAACCTGGTCAAGCAGCTCAAGGATGCCGGCGCCGAGGATAAATATTATGAGGTGCTCGCTGAGATTCCCCGGGTCCGCAAGGACTTTGGCTATCCCCCCCTGGTGACCCCCACCAGCCAGATTGTGGGCACCCAGGCCGTGTTCAACGTGCTGATGGGCCGCTACAAGACCTTCCCCAACAACTCCAAGGAGCTGCTTCGCGGCGCCTACGGCAAGCTCCCCGGCGAAGTGAACGAGGAGGTCCGCAAGATGGCCATCGGCGACGAGAAGGTCATCACCTGCCGCCCGGCCGACCTGCTGGAGCCGGAGCTGGAGAAGTACAGGAAGGAGCTGGGCGATCGGGCCAAGCAGGAGGAGGATGTGCTCAGCTACGCCCTCTTCCCCCAGGTTGCCACCAAGTTCTTCGACGTGCGTGACGGCCTTGTGGAGCCGGAAGCAAAGCCCGAAGCCCCCAAGAAGGAAGCCGCCCCCGCCGCAAACACCGTGCGGGAGCTGTATGTGGAGGACCTGTCCCTCTAATCTAAGCCACCGTTGCTGTCCCCCTGCCGCTTGACAGGGGGATTCTTTTGAAGCGGCTGTTGTAGGAGAAAGCCATGCAGAATCGGGATGTAATCGAGTTTTTCGACAGGCTGGCCCCCCAATGGGATGCCGGCATCCGGCGCAACGAGCGGGTCATCGCCGCCATTTTGGATGCCGCCCAGGTGAGGGAAGGAAAGCGAGTGCTGGATGTGGCCTGCGGCACCGGCGTTCTGATAGGGGACTATTTGAATCGAGGTGCTTCTTTGGTGGTGGGGGTGGATATTTCCCCCAAGATGGCCCAGCTGGCCGGGGAAAAGTTTGCCGCCTGTCCGAAGGTTCGTATCCTGTGCGAGGATGCGGGCGCGGTTACCTATAAAGAACCCTTCGACTGCATCTTAATCTACAATGCATTCCCGCATTTTTGCGACCCGAAGGGACTCGTTTCCCATTTGACGGGCTTGCTCGCTTTCGGGGGCACGCTGACCATCGCCCACGGTATGAGCCGGGAGCAGCTGGCGGCCCATCATATGGGAGCAGCTAAGAATGTGTCTGTCAGCCTGCCGCCGGCGAGGGAGCTTGCCGCCTTGCTGGAGGGGTATGTGGACATAACCGCCTGTGTGGATGATGAGCAGATGTATCTCGTCTCAGGAACCCTGAAATAGGGCTTGCACTTTTGAAACAGCTGTGGTATACTGCCATCGTTGGAATGTGAACGAATGTGGAGAGTGGGGCGACCCACTCTTTCATTTTGAAAGGGAGGCAGCCATTGAAGGTTACGGATGTTTGCCAGCAGCTGTGCCAAAGCACCGTCGAACAGATGGGCTTTGTGCTCTGGGATGTGGAGTTCCAAAAGGAGTTCGGGGACTGGGTGCTCACCTTCTATATAGATAAGGAAGGCGGCGTCACCATCGAGGACTGCGAAGCGGTCAGCCGTGCCCTGGAGCCCATTTTGGACGAGCAGGACCCCATCGAGCAGGCCTACACCCTCTCTGTCAGCAGCCTGGGGCTGGACCGTCCCTTAAAGCTCCCTAAGGATTATGAGCGAAATCTGGGAAAGGATATAGAGGTCAAGCTCTATTCGCCGCTGAAAATGCCCTCCGGAAAGAGCCTGAAGCAGCTCCACGGTCTTTTGACGGCCTATGATGAGGACAGCTTCACCATAAAAACCGAGGGCGGCAAGGAACACAGCATTCAAAAGAAGCAGGCGGCGCTAATCCGCCCCTATATTGAATTTTAAGATACCAATGAAAGGGAAACGACAATGAACTTAGATTTTATCGAGGCTCTCAACGCACTGGAAAAGGAAAAAGGCATCAACAAGGACGTGCTTTTGTCCACGGTGGAATCCGCTTTAATCTTCGCCTATAAGCGCAACTACAATTCCCAGGGCAACATGCGGGCGGAAATCGACGGCAGCACCGGCGAAATCCACATCTATGCCAGCAAGACCGTGGTGGAGGAGGTCAACGACCCCACGGTGGAGATGTCTTTGGAGCAGGCCAAGAAGCTTAACTCCCTCTACGAGGTGGGCGATGTGGTGGAGGAGGAAGCCGACACCCGCAAGTTCGGCCGCATCGCCGCCCAAACCGCCAAGCAGGTGGTGGTCCAGCGCATTCGGGAAGCGGAGCGGGGCAACATCTATGAGGAGTATGCCGAGAAGGAGAACGAGATTCTCACCGCCATCGTTCAGCGGGTGGAGAAGGGCAACGCCTATGTGGAATTGGGCAAGACCGACGGTATCTTGACCGCCAACGAAATGATTCCCGGCGAGACCTACGAGAACAATCAGCGGGTCAAGGTCTATGTGCTGGAGGTCCGCAAGGACAGCCGCGGTCCCCAGGTGCTGGTGTCCCGTACCCATCCGGGCCTTATCAAGCGCCTGTTTGAAATGGAAGTGCCCGAAATCATGTCCGGCGTGGTGCAGATTAAGTCCATCGCCCGGGAGGCAGGCTTCCGCACCAAGATTGCCGTGTTCTCCACGGATCCCCAGGTGGATGCCGTGGGCTCCTGCGTGGGGCAGCGGGGCGCTCGCGTGGAGCGCATCTGCAACGAGATTGGCAACGAGAAGATCGACATCATCGAGTGGGATCCGGACAACGCCATCTATATCGCCAAGGCCCTGAGCCCGGCGAAGGTCCTCATGGTCTATATCAACGAGGAGGAGAAGGCCGCCCGGGTCATCGTTCCCGACAACCAGCTGTCCTTGGCTATCGGCAAGGAGGGGCAGAACGCACGCCTGGCCGCAAAGCTCACCGGCTGGAAGATTGACATCAAGAGCCAGAGCCAGGCGGAGTCCGCCATGGCCGATTCGGAGGCATAAATTGGTAAAAAAAGTTCCCATGCGTATGTGCGTGGCCTGTCGGGAAATGAAGCCCAAGAAGGAGCTCGTTCGGGTGGTACGCACGCAGGAAGGCCAAATCGTTGCCGATGAAACGGGCCGGAAAAACGGTCGGGGTGCGTATCTGTGCAAAAGTGAGGCCTGCTTGATGAAGGCTTTCAAAACCCGGGCCTTGGAGCGCGCATTGGAGCAGCCTTTGTCGGAAGAGACCAAGGCGAGCCTCAAAGAGGTGATTGCCTGTGGAGCAGACTCGACTTTTTAACAGCCTGGGCCTATGCCGCCGGGCCGGGAAGTGCCAAAGCGGCGACTTTGCCGCCAGTCGTGCCGTAGAAAGCGGCAAGGCAAAACTGATGCTGTTAGAGCAGGCGGCGGCCGAGGCCACAAAGGATAGATACGCCGCCCTGTGTACTCGTCACAGCGTGCCCTTGGTTCTTGTCCCCGAGGTGGGCAAGGCCATCGGCAAGCCAAGCCACATCGTCATGGCGGTGACGGACGCAGGATTTGCACGAATGATACAGGATGCTTTGGCATCCCAAACGCAAGTAGGGGGTTGAATACATGGCAAACTATTTTGATACTGCAAAAACCGTAAAGACCCAGGCGCAAGGTCTGCTGGAAAAGATTAAGGCCAACCGGGAGGCGGTGGCCGCCCTGTTGAGCGAGGCTCGCGGCGCAGAAGCGAAGCTCCTGGAGAAGGAGCAGCGGCAGCAGCGGGAGCAGGCCGAAAAGCAGAAGGCTGAACGGCTGAAAAAATTCCTCGAATCCGGGGAAACCAACGCCTATGTGGTGGATGCTCAGGACCAGGTGAACGAGGCCCGGCAGGCCGATTCTGTAGCAGCGGCAGAAACCCCCGCCGCCGCACCGGAGCCGCCGGCTGCCCCGGAACCCCCTGTTGCCCCTGCGCCCAAGCCCGAGGAGAAACCGGCTTATGTAGCGGAGCCCAGTCGGCCCCGTCCCGCCGCACCCCAGGCCGAGCGCCGCAATAACGGTCCCCGTCCCACCCAGCCCGCCGGGCAAACGGGTGCAAACGCCCCCCGCAAGGACCAGCGTCCTCCTCGGCCGGAGCGGCCCCAGAGCGCTCCTTCCGGCAACCGGGCTGTGGTCATCAATCCCAGTGCGGGATCTCGGGATCAGAACAAGAAGAACAACAATTCCTACGATAAGGATAAGAAAGCTAAGAACAAGAAAGCTATGCAGCGAGAGAACGGACCCTCGGTGGTGTGGGACGAAGACGGTTCCATGGGCAACCGCCGCAAGGGCAAGAGCAACAAGCAGGAGGCGGTCAAGCCCGCACCGGTCGTGATTGAGCATGCGGTGATTACCTCCGAGACCATCACGGTCAAGGATCTGTCCGAGAAGATTGGCAAGCCCGCCGCCGAAATCATCAAGAAGCTGTTCCTGCTGGGCATCATGGCCACCATCAACCAGGAGATTGACTTTGATACCTGCGAACTGATTGCCAGCGATTATAACATCACCCTGGAGCAGCAGCTGGCCAAGTCCTATGAGGACGTGCTCACCGACAATGCCGAGGAGGAGGATCGGGAGGACCAGCTCCAGCCCCGTCCCCCGGTGGTCACCATCATGGGTCACGTGGACCACGGCAAGACCTCCCTGCTGGATGCCTTCCGCCACAGCAACGTGACGGCAGGGGAAGCCGGCGGCATCACCCAGCACATCGGTGCCTATACCGTCATGTGCAAGGGCCGCCAAATCACCTTCATCGACACGCCGGGTCACGAGGCGTTCACCTCCATGCGTGCCCGGGGCGCGCAGGTGACGGATATCGTCATTCTGGTGGTGGCGGCGGATGACGGCATCATGCCCCAGACCGTGGAAGCCATCAACCATGCCAAAGCCGCCAACGTGCCCATCGTGGTGGCGGTGAACAAGATTGATAAGCCCGGCGCCGATCCGGACCGGGTCACCCAGCAGCTGACGGAATACGGCCTGGTCTCTGAGGACTGGGGCGGCGATACCATCGTGGTGCCCGTCTCTGCCAAGAAGAACCAGAATCTGGACACGCTGCTTGAGATGGTGCTGCTTCAGGCCGATGTGCTCGAGCTCAAGGCCAACCCCAATCGCCTTGCTAAGGGCACGGTCATCGAAGCCAAGCTCGACAAGTCCCGGGGTCCCCTCGCCACCGTTCTTGTGCAGAATGGCACGCTAAAAAAAGGAGACACTATCATCGCCGGAACCGCCTATGGCCGTATCCGGGCCATGATTGACGATAAGGGCCGCAGTGTCAACAGTGCCGGTCCCTCCACGCCCGTGGAGATTTTGGGCTTCAACGAGGTTCCCGAAGCCGGCGACGTCATGAACGTGGCCGATGCCGATAAGCTGACCCGTCAGGTGGCGGAGGAGCGCAAGGACAAGATTAAGGCCGCCCAGATTATGGCCAAGCAGAAGGTGTCCTTGGACGAATTGTTCAACCAGATGGCCGAAGGCGAGCTGAAGGACTTGAACATCATCATCAAGGCCGATGTGCAGGGCTCTGCCGAGGCCGTGAAGCAGTCCTTGGAGAAGCTCTCCAACGACGAGGTCCGTGTCCGCTGCATCCATGCCGCCGTTGGCGCCATCACGGAGAGCGACGTTATGTTCGCCTCCGCCAGCAACGCCATCGTCATCGGCTTCAATGTCCGCCCCGACGGTGCCGCCCGCGCCACGGCCGAGAAGGAGAAGGTGGACGTGCGGACCTACCGGGTCATCTATAACGCCATCGAGGATGTGCAGGCCGCCATGAAGGGCATGTTTAAGCCCGTGTTCAAAGAGGTGGATATGGGTCGGATTTCCGTCCGCAACACCTTCAAAATCAGCGGCGTGGGCACCATCGCCGGCGGCTATGTCCAGGACGGCAAGGTCACCCGTTCCGCCCAGGTCCGGGTGGTCCGGGACGGCGTTGTGGTCTACGACGGAAAGATTTCCTCCCTGCGCCGGTTCAAGGACGATGTGAAGGAAGTCGCCACCGGCTACGAGTGCGGCATCTCGTTTGAGAACTTCAACGACATCCACGAAGGGGATGTCATCGAAGCCTACACCATGGAGCAGGTGGAGCGCTAAACAAAACCAACCCGGCGGGCGTCCTCTGGCGCCCGTTTTTTAGACAAAAGGAGAATCAGTATGGCAAACAATCGAACCGAACGGCTGAACGAGGAGATTAAAAAGACCCTCTCCGCCATTATCTTTGATATGAAGGACCCCCGCATCTCCTCCATGACCACCATCTCCGAGGTGAATGTGACCAGGGATTTGAAGTACTGCAAGGTCAGCGTCTCCGTCTATGACCAGGACGAAGCGGTCCGCAGCGCCACCATCCGCACCCTGAACAGCGCCGCCGGGCACATCGGCTGGGAGCTGGGGAAGCGGATGCAGATTCGGGCCATTCCCAAGTTCAGCTTCACCCTGGACCAAGGCATCGCCTACAGCGTCCACATCGCAGAGGTACTCAACCAGTTGAACCGGGAGAAGGACGAGCATGAGCCTACATGATGCCGTCGCCTTTTTGAACCGGTACCAGAGCTTCCTGCTGTTTGCCCACGTCTCCCCGGATGGGGACACCCTGGGCTCCAACCTGGCCTTGCAGGCGCTGCTGCAGCAGATGGGCAAGAGCGCCCTGGTCTGCTGTGACCACCCGGTGCCCCATCTGTACGCCTTTTTGCCCGGGGCAGGTGAAATCCTCCCTCCCGACCGGCAGGCGGAGGCAGAGGCGGCGGTGTTTGTGGACTGTGCCGACTTAGAGCGAGCCGGCATAGGCGCCCAGCGTGCCGCCGGGAAGCCCAGCCTCTGCATCGACCACCATATCACCAATCCCGGCTATAGGGGCCAGGGTTTTGCGGATGTAAACTATATCGAGGACTGTGCCGCCGCAGGGGAGCTCGTTTGCCTGCTGTATGAGGCCATGGGCGTGCCCATGAGCCCGGAGGCGGGTCTGTGCCTCTACACGGCTTTGTCCACGGACACGGGAAACTTTGCCTATAACTCCGTATCCCCCCGCACCTTCCGGCTCATGAGCGAGGTCCGGGAAAGCGGTTTTGATTTATACGAAGCCAATCGTCGCCTGTATCGGAACAAGCGCCTGCCAAAACTTCGGCTCCTTAGCCGGGCGGTGGAGAACGCCCGCTTCTATGAAGACAACCAGGTGGCTATCAGCGCCGTGAGCCTTTCAGAGATGCGTGAACTTTGTGCCATAGATGCGGATTGCGACGGCATCGTGGACGAACTTAGAGATGTGGAAACCGTGCAGGCCGCCTGCTTTTTGCGGCAGTGCGGTCCAAAAGAGGTGAAGCTGAGCCTTCGCTCTAAGGACAAGGTGGACTGTGCCACCCTGGCCCAGCGCTTTGGGGGCGGCGGCCATATCCGGGCGGCGGGAGCCACCATCCATGCAGATTTGCCCACGGCCCAGGCTATGATTACCGAAGCCCTATTGACCGCCTTCCAAAAGGGAGAAACGCTATGAACACAGGGGAGGGCATCGTCCCCTTGCTAAAGCCCCCCGGCATGTCCAGCTCCGATGGGGTGGTCTTCGTGCGCCGCCTCTTCGAGCAGAAGCGGGTGGGCCACCTGGGCACCCTGGACCCGGGAGCCGCCGGGGTTCTGCCGGTGTGCGTGGGCCGAGCGGTGCGGCTCTTTGATTATCTGGTGGATAAGGATAAGACCTATCGCTTTGAACTCATCTTAGGCACCGCCACCGACACCCAGGACAGCTTCGGCAAGATAGTGGAGGAGGGCACCAAAGAGGTGCAAGCCTCTGCCGTAGAGGCGGCCTTAGGGGCCTTTTTGGGGGAGATTGTCCAGATAGCCCCCGCCTTTTCCGCCTTAAAGAGCAATGGCAAAAAGCTGTACGACCTTGCGCTGCAGGGAAAGGAAGTCCCCGAGAAGCAGCGACCTGTGACCATCTCCCGGCTACATCTGCTCCGGCAGACGGGGGAGGGGCGTTTTCTCATGGAGATGACCTGCTCTCGGGGCACCTATGTGCGGACCGTCTGCCATGACTTGGGCCATGCCCTTGGCACCTGCGGCCATATGGGCGCTCTGCTTCGCACCCGTTCCGGCCCCTTCTCCCTGGAGCATAGCTTCACCATGGAGGAGCTGACGGCTTTGAAGGAGCAGGGGAGCCTTGAAAAGTGCCTGGTCTGCTGCGAGGATGCCCTCTTAGGCTATGCCCCTCTGGTGCTCAAGGCCGACCGCTTGGTGCCCACCAAAAACGGCCTTCCCACGGATGTGCGGGCAGGGGAGGGCTTGGTGCGGCTGTATTGCGGCAAGGAGTTTATGGGCCTGGGCCAGGTGACAGAGGGCCGGGTCCAGCTGAAAGTGCATCTATATGAGTAATCAGACGATACAAAACCCAGCCCAGCCCCTGGTGCTGGCCCTCGGCACCTTCGATGGGGTGCACCTGGGGCATCAGGCTTTGGTGGCGCAGGCGGCTTCCCTTGCAAAGAAGCTAAGGGCACGCTTGGCGGTGTTCACCTTTACGGACCTGCCGGGAAAGCTCCTAAACCGTCCCACCGCTAGGCTGTGCTCTATAGAGGAGCAGGAACGGCTGCTGCTTCGGGCGGGGGCAGACAGGGTGGACCGAGTGGAGTTCACGCCCGCTTTTGCGAGCCTCACTCCGGAAGAATTTTTTAGCTTTTTGCAGGAACGGTATCCTCTGGTGGGCCTTGCTGCCGGGTTCAACTATACCTTCGGGAAGTTCGGTGCCGGCTCCGCCCAAACCCTGCAGGAGCTGGGCCGGGAGCGGGGCATCGCCGTTGAGATTGCCGAGCCGGTTCTGTTCGGTGCTGAACCCATTTCCAGCACCCGCATCCGCGCCCGTATCAGCGAAGGGGACATGCCCGGTGCCGCCGCCCTGTTGGGCCGTCCCTATACCCTTTCTGGCCGGGTGGTGGCCCATCGCCAGGTGGGCCGAAAACTGGGCTTTCCCACGGCCAATATCGAGCCGGGAGACCTGCTGCTGCCCTTAGACGGGGTCTATGCCTCCACGGTAACCCTTGAAAATGCCACCTATGCCGCCGTCACCAACGTGGGTACCAACCCCACCTTTGGTCAAGGGGAGCGCACCGTGGAGACCTACATCCTAAACGAGCAGCTCTCCTTGTACACGAAGAAGATTTCCGTCTCCCTGCACCGGCGCCTTAGAGGGGAGACGGCCTTTGCTTCCCCCCAAGAGCTATCAAAGCAGATTGGCCGGGATGTGGAGGCGGCAAAAAAACTTTTTGTTTCTGATCGAAAAGGTGTTTACAACGCAAAAGGATTGTGATACCATACCAAAGGTTAAACCGCGTACTGGGTGGAAGCACATCTCCGGGTTCAAAAAACCTTCGCTCCCTCTCTGTTTGCGGGGTTAAATAAAAGGAGGAAAAACAAAATGACCAAACAGGAAATCATCACCAAGTACGCCCTTCACGAGGGTGACACCGGCTCCCCCGAGGTGCAGATTGCGCTGCTCACCGACCGCATCAACCACCTCAACGAGCACCTTGCCAACAACAAGAACGACCATCACAGCCGTCGCGGCCTGCTCAAGATGGTCGGCCAGCGCCGTGGCCTTCTCAACTATCTCAAGGAGAAGGACATCGAGCGGTATCGTGCCATCCTGGCAGCTCTGAACCTCAGAAAGTAACGACAAGGCAGGGAGGCGGGCAAAACACCCGCCTTCCATTTTTGGGCGCTGCCTCCTTTGCGCGCAAAAACGGGGAATACTAACCAGGCATTAATTAAGAAAGAGGATATAAAGAGGTATGTTCAAGCAATTTGAAACCATGATCGGCGATCGCAAGCTCGTCGTCGAAACCGGCAAGTATGCCGAGCAGGCAGGCGGTTCCGTCCTGCTGCGCTGCGGCGGCACCGCAGTGCTGGTGTGCGCCACCGTTGCCAAAGCTCCCCGGGATGGCGTGGACTTTCTGCCGCTGTCTGTGGAGTTTGAGGAGAAGCTCTACTCCGTGGGCAAGATTCCCGGCGGCTTCATCAAGCGCGAAGGCCGTCCTTCCGAGAAGGCCATTTTGACCGACCGTCTGATTGACCGTCCCCTGCGGCCCCTGTTCCCCAAGGGCTTCTATAACGACGTGCAGGTCATCGCCACCGTGCTGTCCGTGGACCAGGATGTGCCCCCCGATGTGGTGGCCATGCTGGGTTCCTCCATCGCCCTGTCCATCTCCGAAGCTCCCTTCATGGGCCCCACGGGTTCCGTGGCTGTGGGCTATGTGGACGGCAAGTACATCCTTAACCCCGGCGTGGAGGATAGGGAAAAGAGCACCCTCAATTTGACCGTGTCCGGCACCAAGGACGCCGTCATGATGGTGGAAGCCGGTGCTCAGGAGCTCACCGAGGAGGAGATGCTGGGTGCTATCCTCTTTGCACATGAGGAAATCAAGAAGATTTGTGCCTTCATCAGCGACATCCAGGCTGAGGTTGGCAAGCCCAAGATGGAGGTCAACATCCATAAGCCCGATGCCGAGCTGGAAGCCGCTGTCCGCGCCTTTGCCATGGACAAGGTGGTCTGGCAGATGGACACCTTCGATCGCCACGAGCGGGAAGTGCGTACTGAGCAGGTGAAGGCCGAAACCCATGCCGCCTTCGACGAGGCCCATCCCGAAGAGGGCAAGGACATCGATGCCATTCTGTACAACATGACCAAAGAGGTCATGCGTGACAAGATTATCAACAAGAAGATTCGTCCCGATGGCCGTGGCCAGGAGGAGATTCGTCCCATCTGGTGCGAAGCCGGCATTCTGGAAAGGACCCATGGCAGCGCCGTGTTCACCCGGGGACAAACCCAGGTTATGACCATCGCCACCCTGGGCACCATCGCCGAAGCCCAGATTCTGGACGGCATCGGCCTGGAGGATTCCAAGCGCTATATGCACCAGTACAACATGCCGCCCTACAGCACCGGCGAAACCCGCCCCGTCCGCAGCCCAGGCCGTCGTGAAATCGGCCATGGCGCCCTGGCAGAGCGTGCGTTGCTGCCCGTGCTCCCCAGCGAGGAGGAGTTCCCCTACTGCATGCGGCTGGTCAGCGAGGTTATCTCCAGCAACGGTTCCACCTCCCAGGCCAGCATCTGCGCCAGCACCCTGGCCCTGATGGACGCCGGCGTTCCCATCAAGAAGATGGTAGCCGGTGTGGCCATGGGCCTTATCAAGGACGTGGATACGGGCAACATCGCCGTGCTTACCGACATCCAGGGCCTCGAAGACTTCCTGGGCGATATGGACTTTAAGGTGGCCGGTACCCGGGACGGCATCACTGCCATCCAGATGGACATCAAGATTAAGGGCATCGATGAGGAGATTCTCACCCGCGCCCTGGCTCAGGCTCGCCGCGGGCGTCTATTCATCCTGGACAAGATGTGCGAGTGCCTGGACAAGCCCCGGACGGAGCTGTCCCCCTATGCGCCCCGCATCATCAGCTTCAAGATCGATCCCGATAAGATTCGTGACGTCATCGGCTCCGGCGGCAAGACCATCAACGGCATCATTGCCCAGACCGGCGTGAAGATCGACATCGACGACGACGGCACCGTGTCCATCGCCTCTCCCGACGAGTCCGCTGCCCAGGCTGCCAAGGCTATCATCGACAGCATCGTCAAGGAAATCGAGGTGGGCGAGGTGTACCTCGGCACCGTGGTGAACATCCAGTCCTTCGGCGCCTTCATCAACCTGACCCCCGGCAAGGACGGTCTGCTCCACATCTCTCGCATGGACAAGAAGCGGGTCAACAAGGTGGAGGATGTGATGAATCTGGGCGACAAGGTCCTGGTTCGGGTCATCGAAATCGATCCCAAGACGGGCAAGATCAGCCTCGATCGCAAGGGCCTGCTTCCCGAGGACGAGAAGAACGACTAACCCTATGACTTGACTGAGGGGGCGTAATGCGTGCAATTACGCCCCTGTTTTGTTCATTCTATTTCAGGGCATCATAGGCAAAAAAGGAGATTCAGTTCATTGATTTATCAGGCAAAGCTCCATAGCGGCATCCGGGTCATTATGGAGCCCATGGAAAACCTGAGCTCCGTCAGCATCGGGGTTTGGGTCAACGCCGGTTCCGTCTTTGAAACGAAGGCGGAGGAGGGCATCAGCCACTTTATCGAGCACATGGTGTTCAAGGGCACTGCCCGCCGCACCGCCGCCCAGATCGCTGCCCAGATGGATGCCGTAGGCGGGAACCTGAACGCCTTCACGGCCAAGGAATGCACCTGTTTCTATGCCAAGGTCCTGGGCGAGGATTTGCCTTTGGCGGTAGACATGCTCTCGGACATCACCCTGCACCCTTCTTTGGACCCGGTGGAGATGGAGAAGGAGAAGGGGGTGGTGATAGAGGAAATCCTTATGAGCGAGGATAACCCGGAGGACAAGGCCTTTGAAGCCGCCGCCATGGCGTATTATGGGGACACCTGCCTGTCTTCCCCTATTCTTGGCACAGAGCAGCAGGTTCGCTCCTTCACCCGGGAACAGATTCTTGCCTATATGGCCCGGCGGTATGTGTCCGGAAACATCGTTATCGCCTGTGCCGGAAAATTCAACACCGATGAGCTTTTGACGCTTCTCGAGTCCGCCTTTGCCGACTGCCCCCGGGCGCCCGGGGATATGACCCCGGAGAAGACGCCGCTTCCCGGCAGCCGCTGGCAGTTTATACAAAAGGATACGGAGCAGGTCCATGCCTGCCTGACCCTGCCGGGCTATGCGCTGGATACCGAGGAGTATGCGGCGCTCGCGGTGCTCAGCAACGCCCTGGGGGGCAGCACCTCCAGCCGCCTCTTCCAGTCCATTCGGGAGGAAAGGGGCCTTGCCTACTCCGTGTATACCTATCCCACCGGCTTTCGGGACACGGGGGATATCTGCCTGTATTTTGGCACCGGGGAGAAGCAGGCGGTAAAGGCGCTGGATTTGTCCCTGCAAGAGCTTAAAAAGCTGACCGCCGGCATCACCGAGGAGGAGCTCATGCGCAGCCGCGCCCAGCTCAAGGGCAGCTTTCTTCTTGGCATGGAGGGCAGCAGCGCCCACATGAACGCTTTGGGCAAAAGATTGCTTTTGCAAAACAAAGAATTCACATTGGAGGATACCCTCCGGGCCATGGAATGTGTTACAATGAAAAAGATAGAGGCCATTCTGCCCCACATTCTTTCCCCCCACAGGGCGGTGTGCGCCTGTGTGGGCAGGGTGAAGCGGGTACAAAAAGAGATGGAAGCTATTCTCAGCGACTGGATGCAAAGGAGATAACAATGGATCGCCTCGACGTGATTTTTAATCTGCAAAAGAGCCTGGACGAGGACATTATGACCCGGCGGAACCTTTCCTATTCCTACGAGGAATGGATGCAGAAGGACGCCCTGGCCTGCATTGAGGAGATTATGGAGGTCCTCAACGAGGTCCAGTATAAATGGTGGAAGAACAAGAAGCCCCAGAACCAGGCCGCCATCCAGGAGGAGCTGGTGGATGTGCTCCATTTCTTTGTCAGCATGTGCATCCGCAGCGGCATGGACGGCCAGGCGCTCTATGATGGATACATCGCCAAGAACAAGGAAAACTTCGACCGGCAGTACGGTCGCTCCCAAAAACAGGGCTACGAGGTGAAGGAAGTTGTCGGCCAAGAGGACGCGTAAATTCAAACTGAAGTTCTATCTGTTTCTGCTTGTCCCCGTGCTTCTGCTGGGGGTCTATGTCGGCTACCGCATTTTGAACCCGGCTACCGGCCGCCTGGGCAGCGACACCGTGGAGGGGGATATAGAGTTCACCGGCGTCATTCTGCGTCGGGAGAACGTGGCCTCCACCGACGACTACCACAGCATCCGCTTCCTGGTAGGGGAGGGAGCTACCGTTTCCGACGGGGACACCGTGGCCATGCTCTATAAAAAGGGCTTTGATAACCAGATGGCGGACATCATCAGCAAGGAGCAGCAGATTTACCAGCAGCAGCAAACCCTGCTTCGCCTCAGCTCCGCCGACGGCATGACCCTTCCTGACGAGGTGCTGCAGTATAACCAGCAGATTCAGCAGGTGGTGGAGCAGATGACCCGGGCTTCCGCCGGTAAGGAGGGCCTCGACTATATTGCTCTTGCCGAGCAGCTCAACGACCTGCTCACTGCCCGGCAGAACCTGATGCGGCAAATCGTCCCCTCCGATGCCTCCCTGACGGCCAGCTATCAGCAGCTGGACATCATGCACAGCAACTTCACCGCCGAGAGCGCCCTGGTAAACAACGCCGGTTCCGGCTATATCAGCTTCCATCTGGACGGCTACGAGAACGCCATGAGCGTGGATTCTCTCACCGCCACCCAGATTAGCCGGGTGGTCTCCTCCCCGGTGTCCCTGTCCTATAACGCCGCCGGTGTCTATCGGGTGGTGGATCCCAACGGCTTCTATGTGGCCTTTACCGTCCGGGCGGCGGACTCCCATCGGCTGGTGGTAGGCAATAGCTATGAGCTTAGGGTAAAGTATCAGGACTCCGCCTATACCGGCCGGGTCATTGCCGAGCGCCCCGCCACCAACTATGTGCTCTATATCCTGGAAGTCAATTCCGATGTGCTCCCCGTGCTGGAGAACCGGACCATGACCTTCACCATCCACACCATGGCCAGCGGCGTGTCCATCCCCGTGAAGGGCATCTATTTTAACGGCGGCATTCCCTATGTGTTCATGAACACCGGTCGGGTCTATCAGCCCATCCAGGTGGTCATTCCCTCCTCCGATGGGGAGACCGCCATCATCCAGGCGGCGGACCCCAGCATCCAGCTGACCAGAGGTCTGCGCTTTGAGTATCACGGCGAGGAGGAGGAGCAGAGCAGCCCCACCAGCGAACCGCAAGCCCCAGCCTCGGCTACTCCGGCGCCCACCAGCACCCCTCGGCCCACTCCCGTTCCATAGAGGCAGGCAGCTATGAGCATCGAAGAGAACATACAGTCCGTGGAGCAAAACATGGCCTTGGCCTGCCAAAGAGCGGGCCGAAAAAGGGCGGATGTGCAGCTAATCGCGGTCACCAAATATGTGGAGCCGGAGCGTATCGCCGAGGCCTTTGCCTGCGGGGTACACAGCGTGGGGGAGAACCACGCCCAGGAGGTCCGGGAAAAGTTAACTTTTTATAAACAGAACCAGGCGACGGTTCATTTCATTGGACAACTGCAGACCAATAAGGTAAAATACATTGTTGGCAATGTGGCATTGCTCCAGTCGGTGGACAGGGAATCCCTGCTGCTGGCGGTGGAGAATCAGGCTAAAAAGCTGAACCTTGTTCAGGATGTGCTGCTGCAGGTGAACATCGCAAACGAGCCGCAAAAGGGCGGCGTGGCTGTGGACAAGCTGCCGCTGCTGCTGGAGGCGTCCTGCGGCTGCAAGCACCTGCGGGTGCGGGGGCTTATGTGTGTGCCTCCTGCGGTGGAGGCTACGGCAGCTAGGGCATACTTTGCCCGGCTCTATGAGCTGAGCTCTCGCATGCAGCGCCTGTTTCCGGAGCTTCCCTTACGGGAGCTGTCCATGGGCATGAGTCACGATTATCCCCAGGCCATAGAGGAGGGAGCCACCATGGTTCGGGTCGGCACCGCCATCTTCGGTCAGCGCAACAGATTGTAATGCAAATTCATTCAGGAGGCAAGCAAGTGGGTATCTACAATAAGTTTCTGGATTTTATCGGCATAGAGGAAAGTGAAGACAAGCCCGAGGACGAACTGTTCGAGGAGGAGGGGGAGAAGGAAGCCCCCCAGCCTAAGCGCCGCGCGGAGCCCGAACCTCGCAAACTGTCCCGGGAGACCCGTCTGCAGGGCGGCGGCGAGAGCATCCCCACCCCCAACGTGGCGGCCATGAAGATGATCGTCTATCATCCCGTCAGCTATGAGGATGCCCAGAACATCATCGACAATCTCAAGGCCCGCAAGCCCGTCATCGTCAACATGGAGGAGCTGGATGTGGCCTGTGCCCAGCGGATTCTGGACTTCATCTCCGGCGCCATCTATGCCATCAACGGCACCATCGCCAAGATTAGCCGGGGCATCTTCGTGGTGGCCCCCACCAACTACGATGTCATCGGTAACGAGACCGGAGAGTACGAGGAGATGTAACACCGGGCGGGCAGGGTGACCGGCCCGCTTTTTTGCGAGGATGCTATGCTGAGTGTGGAGAACATCGCCAACAAATCTTTCCGCCGTACGCTGCTGGGATACGACCTGGAGCAGGTGGATGATTTTCTGGACGAAATCATTGCCCAACTGCGGCAAATGGAGCAGGAGCGGCGGGAGCTGACCGACACCATCGACTATCTGGTGGGGGAGTTGAAGCGCTCCGGTATCCATGCCCCCCAGGAGGAGGAGCCGCCGGCGGAGCCGGTTTCCCCTCATGCCGCCTTTTCCGTGGAGGAAGATGGCCAATCGCCTGACGATACCCGCTCATAATCCCCGGAAAATGTGGAAATCTCGGCAAGTTTGTGGTTGACAAACCGCCTCGAAGCAAGTAGAATACACTTTGGTTGATTTTAAGGGGTGTGCTATGGAAGTTTCCGTTCATCAGGCAGCAAAACAGCTGGGCGAACCCGTGCCCTATGCCTGGACCGGCAGCGTCCCGGCCCAATCCTATGGCGGCGGGCAGCTTTCCTTCCTGGGAGAAGCCGCCTTGCAGGGAACCATCACCGGCGAAAAGGATGCCTTCCGTATCACGGGCGAGGCTTCTTTGGTGTTGGACACCCGATGCGCCCGGTGCAACGAGCCCGTGCAGCAACCCATCACCTTCTCCTTTGAGGAAAGGTTTCTCCGGGCGGGGATGATTACCCCCGAAGACGATGCCTATCCCTTCCAGGGAGACACGGTGGATTTAGAGCAGGCCTTCATGGACAATCTGTTTTTGAATCTGCCCATGGTGAGTCTGTGCCGTCCCGATTGCAAGGGGCTTTGCCCCGTCTGCGGTACCAATCTCAACCGTTCCCGGTGCAGCTGCGCCGACCAACCCCAAAAGAGCGCCTTTGATGCGCTGAAAGCATTGAGTTTCGAAAAATAAGGAGGTGTAATCATGGCAGTACCAAAAAGAAAAACATCCAAGGCAAGGAGAGATTCTCGCCGTTCGGCCAACAACAACCTGACGGCCCCCACCCTGGTGGAGTGCCCCCAGTGCCACGAGCTGAAGGTCCCTCACACTGTTTGCAAGAAGTGCGGGTATTATGATGGCGCAAAGGTCATTGACATGGACAAGGACAACAACTAACCGCCCATGATTACCCACATCGTCGCGAAGAAAGCTCTTGTATAAGGGCTTTTTTTCTTTTTGCCGTTTGCTAATTCACAGAACGTTTGCAAGGCGTTTTACATAGAATCTTGCAATCCTGCGCCCAATTGTTGTAATATACTCTCTATCTAAGTTTCTTAAAGGGGGCATTGCCATGCGCCGCAAGACCAGACGAACCTTTCAACCCCGTTTTTTTATATTTTTGGCCCTTTCCCTTGCCCTGGTGGTGGGGCTGGTACTGCTTGCCTCGGCAGCCGTGAACTATCTGCAGGAGCGTAAAGAGCAAAGCGAGCTCCAGCTTCCCGTCATTGCAGAGGAGGGCACGCAAACGGAAAACGGCGCAGAGGAGCAGGAACTGACCGGCGGCGTTCGCCCCAAAAAGCGGCTCAGTGCCCAACAGACCTATTCTGTCTCCGGCAGCGATACGGCGGGCATGGAGTCCGCCGTCCGGGTGAACAACGAGGAGAAGATTCGGGACACCGCTCCTCGGGCCATGGGATTGAGCCTTATCAATAAGGATGCCTATACCCAGCTGCCCGGTGTCATCACCTTCGGCGGCACCCCCTATCGGGACTCCTTCGCCTATGGCACCGCCACCATCACTTTGAAAGCCACCCATATCGTCTGGCAGGCCATGGTGGGTAAGTTAGGGGACTATGCCGGCACCTCCTGGACCGGTCAGCCCCTGCTGGTTCGCTGGAGCCAGGAGGTTTTGCCGACGCTGGGCGTCAACGACATCTATAAGTCCACCCAGGATTTCATCGAGGTCATCTATCCCTCGGCGGACGGCAACATCTATTTCTATGATTTGATTACCGGCGCCCAGACCCGTCAGCCCATCAACGTGGGCGCCTCCATGTTCGGAACCCCCAGCCTGGACCCGGAGGGACGGCCCATGCTGTATGTGGGCACGGGCCTGATGAAAAAGAACGCCCGGGGTACGGATGTAAGCTATTATTACGCCATCAACCTTATCACCAATCGGGTAGAGTACGAGTTTGGCGGCCGGGACTACTTTGCCTATCGAAGCAACTGGAACGCCTTTGACAGCAGCCCCCTCATCGTCAACGACACCCTCATCCAGCCCAGCGAAGGCGGCATCATCTACTTTGTGGAGCTTCGCACCAGCTATGACCCGGAGCGGGGCACCATCTCCATCAACCCCGGCGACAGGGTAAAGTATCGCTATACCGGTCCCAACTATAATTCAAACGACGGCAGGGGCAAGCGTTGGTACGGCTTTGAATCCTCCGCCGCCCTGTTTAGGAATTATCTCTTTGTCACCGACAACGGCGGCATGCTCCAATGCATCGACACGGACACCCTGCGGCTGCTGTATGCCCTCGATCTGGGCGGGGACACGGATGCCTCTCCCGTGCTGGAGGAGGATGGGGACGAAAACACCCTCTTCTGCTACACCGTGAGCCAAACCACCTACCAGGGGGATGATTTGCCCATGGGCTGGGGCTATGCCACTTTGAAAAAAATCAACGCCCTCACCGGCCGCACCGTGTGGAGCAAGGACAGAATCTGCTATGTGGGGGACGGCTCCTATAAAAGCGGCAGCAAATCCACCCCGCATGTCGGTCGGGGCAACATCAGCAACCTGCTGATTTGCGCCTTCTCCGGCGCCGGCATCCCCGTGGTGGACGAAAGCGGCTCCGTCAGTTCCTATACCTACGGCGGACGGCTGGTGGCCTTTGATAAGGAGGACGGCACCGTCGTCTGGTCCATCGAAACCGAAGGCAGCGCCGACTATGTGTCCTCGCCCCTGGTGCTATATACGGAGCGGGGGGATGCCTACCTGGTCGTCTGCGATCGCTCCGGCAAGGTAAACCTGTACGATGCCTCCACCGGCGGCATGGCCCTGTGCTCCTCCTTGGATTTGGGTTCTCGCATCGACTCCACCCCCGCTGCCTACGGCAACTATCTGGTGGTGGGCACCACCGGCAAGGGGGCGGACGGCTCAGAAGCCACGCCCCGCATCTACTGCATCAAGGTAGAGTAAGGGGAGCAGCCCCTTTTCCCCTTGCCTTTTGGGCGCTTTTGCGGTAACATACAACCATTATACTGCCAAGGTCGGGGCGTACCGCAAGCCGTCCCAAAGAGTGAGCGCATGGACAATCTTCTCAGAACCATACAGAACCAGCTGAACAGCTTTTCCAAGGGGCAGCAGCGCATCGCCCGCTATATCCTGGAGAGCTATGAGCAGGCCGCCTTTATGACTGCCGCCCGGCTGGGGGAGACGGTGGGTGTTTCTGAATCCACCGTGGTTCGCTTTGCCTATGCGCTGGGATTAGAAGGGTATCCCGCCCTGCAGGACAGGCTTCAGGAGCTGGTCCTCGGACACCTGACCTCCGTCCAGCGGGCGCGCCTGGCGGACCGTATCCCCAGGGACCAGGTCTTTTCTACCGTTTTGAACACGGACATCAACGCCATCCGCATCACCATGGACATGGCCGAT
The DNA here is from genome assembly GCA_017451295.1 of Clostridia bacterium. Taxonomy (GTDB): domain Bacteria; phylum Bacillota; class Clostridia; order Christensenellales; family CAG-138; genus RUG472. The sequence continues at coordinate 39,412 of JAFSPW010000110.1, read as the reverse complement.
GAGGGCCAGTTCCAGCAGGCGGTGGAGACCATCATAAAGGCCAGACGGGTCTATGTGCTGGGGCTTCGCTCTGCCATGCCGCTGGCCATGTTTCTTGCCTACTATTTAGAATACATCTGCAACAGCGTCATCACCTTCTCCGCCAACCTTCAGGATGTGCGAGAGGCCATGCTGCGTATGGACAGCCGGGATGCCATCATCTGCATCAGCTTCCCGCGCTACAGCTCCCGAACCGCCGAGGCCATGGCCTATGCCCGGCAGAAGGGGGCCACCACCATCGCTCTGACGGATAAAACCGATTCGCCCATCGGCGCCATGGCGGATGTGGTGCTGCTGGCAAAATCCGATATGGCCTCCTTTGCCGATTCCCTCACCGCGCCCATGTCCGTCATCAATGCCCTCATTGTGGCGGCGGGCCTTCGCAGTCAAAAGAAGGTGCAGGAGCATTTGGACGAATTGGAAAAGGTGTGGAACCGGGAACAGGTGTATTTTACGGAGGAGGATAGGGTATGAACCCTTTGCATATCGGCATCATCGGCGGCGGTCCCGCCGGGCAGATGGCGGCGATTACGGCGGCCCGGGCAGGGCACCGGGTCACGCTTCTTGAAAAGAATGAAAAATTGGGTAAAAAACTGTACATCACCGGCAAAGGCCGCTGCAACATAACCAACGATTCCGGTCGAGACGGCTTCTTTGCCAATGTCATTCACAATCCCCGCTTCCTCTACAGCGCCTACGCCGCCTTCTCTCAGCGGGACATGATGTCCTTCCTGGAGGAAAACGGCTGCCCGGTCAAGGTGGAGCGGGGGCAGCGGGTGTTTCCCGTTTCCGATAAATCCAGCGACGTGCAGCGGGCGCTGGACAGAGCCCTGCATAATGCCGGGGTCCAGGTGCGCTTGAACACCGTCGTCAAATCTATCGCTGTTGCCAATGGGTCTGTCAACGGCCTTCAAACTTCGGAAGGCTTTCTGCCCTTTGACCGGGTCATCCTCACCACCGGCGGCGTCAGCTATCCTTCCACCGGCTCCACCGGCGAAGGCTTTGGCATGCTTGCCACCCTGGGCCACACCATAACGGAACTCCATCCCTCTTTGGTGCCCCTGGAAACGGAGGAAGCCTGGCCCTTTGCCCTCTCCGGGCTTACGCTGAAAAATGTTTGCCTCACCGCCAAGCGGGGGAACAAGACCATCTACTCCCAGCAGGGAGAGATGCTGCTCACCCACTTTGGGGTCTCCGGCCCCCTGGTGTTGACCGCTTCGGCCTATATTGCGGATAATCCCAAGGGGGTTCGCTTGTTTATCGACCTGAAGCCCGCCATCTTAGAGGAGGAGCTTCACGCTCGCCTGCGCCGCCTGGTGGAGGAGAATCCCAAAAAGGCCGTGGGCGGTGCCTTTTCCGGCATTCTGCCTACCAGACTTCTGGATGCGGTGCTGGAGCAGGCCGATATCGCCCCCTGGCAGACCGCCGCTACCTTCACAAAGGAGCAGCGGCAGGCCCTGGTCAACGCCCTCAAAGGCATGCCCCTTACGGTTAAGGGGACTCGACCCTTCTCTGAAGCCGTGGTGACCCGGGGCGGGGTGAAGGTGCAGGAGGTGAATCCCTCCACCATGGAATCCAAATTGGTGTCCGGCCTGTTCCTGGCCGGGGAGGTATTGGATGTGGACGCCTTCACCGGCGGCTTCAATCTTCAAATTGCCTGGTCCACAGGCGTATTGGCAGGAGGAAATGTATGAACTTTGTCAACGGTATCGCATTGGACGGCCCCGCCGGAGCGGGCAAAAGCACCATCGCCAAGATTATCGCCAAAGAACTGAATCTGCCCTATCTGGATACCGGCGCCATGTATCGGGCCATGGCCCTTTGCGCTATCTCCGCCGGCATATCTCTGACGGATGCAGAGGGGGTGGACGACCTGCTGCAAAGGACAGACATCAAGGTGGTCTATGAAGCGGACGGCCAGCATGTGCTCATCAACGGTCAGGATGTAACCGGGCAGCTGCGGCAGGAGGAGATTGGCAAGGGCGCCTCCCTTATCAGCAAGCTCCGCTGCGTGCGGGACAAGCTGGCGGCTATGCAGCGGGACATCGCCCACGAGACCCATGCGGTTCTGGACGGCCGGGAGATTGGCACCTTCGTCATCCCCGAAACCCCCTATAAGTTTTTCATCACCGCCACCGCCCAGGAGCGGGCCATGCGCCGGGTTCGCCAGCTCAGGGAGAAGGGGGAGAACCCGGATTATGATACCATCCTGAAGGACATCGAAGCCCGGGACTACCAGGACAGCCACCGGGACTATGCGCCGCTGAAGCAGGCAGAGGATGCGCTGCTTATCGACACCACGCACATGACCATCGAGGAAGCTGTCAACACCGTGCTTAGGGCCCTTGGTGCAAGATAATGCTGTATTGGTTTGGGAAAATCTTTATTGGCCCCTTCGTGTGGCTCATTTACCGGCCGAAGGTGCTCCATTGGAAACGGCTTCGCTCCAAGGGCGGGGTCATGTACCTGTGCAATCATTTCTCCCTGGCGGATGCGGTGGCCATCACCGCCGTGAACCCCCGCACCGTCCACTTCATGGGGAAGGAAAGCCTGTTTTCCACCCCCATCGGCAACCTGTTTTTCAGAAGCCTTCTCATGATACCCGCAGGGGAGGAGGGGTCTCACTTAGGCCCGGTGAAACGTGCCATCGCCATGCTGCAAAAGGGCATGGCCTTTGGCATCTTCCCGGAAGGCCATCGCTCCGTTGACTATACGGACCAGGACACTCCCGAGAAGGGCGCCGCCTTCATCGCCGTGCGGACAAATGCCCCCATCATCCCCATCTATGTGGACCCCCTGTGCTGGAAGCGGATGCGGATTCGCATGAGCATCGGGGAATGGATTTATCCCGATCAGGTGGCAAAGAACTGTCCGGGGCAGCGTCCCGTGGATGCGGTGCTCGATGCCATCGAGGATGCCTTGATGACCCTGCGGCAGGAGGTGGAAGACACCGTACCCCCTCGCCTAAAAAAGAAAGTATGAAGCTGATCGTAGCCAAAAACGCCGGCTTTTGCTTCGGCGTGCGCCGGGCGGTGGAAATGGCTCAAAAGGAAGCCGCTCGGGGAAAGGTGTATACCTGGGGCCGCCTCATCCATAATGAGACGGTGGTCAGCGACCTGGCGGCAAAGGGCATCGTGCCGGTGGAGAGCCTCGATGGCCTTTTGGCAGGGGATACCCTCATTATCCGTGCCCACGGAGCACCGCCGGAGCTGTTCGCCGCCTGTGCAAAACGGGGCATTCGTGCGGTGGATGCCACCTGTCCCTTTGTACACCGAATCCATCCCATCGTCCAAAAGGCGGCGAGGGAGGGGATTGTTGTGTTCATCGCCGGACAGCGCGCTCATCCTGAGGTCATCGGCACCGCCGGCTGGGCTAAGGGCCAGGCCGTGGTGCTGGAAAATGCCCGGGAGGCCGAGTTCGTCCCCTTGGGGGAAAGGGGCTGCCTGGTGGCGCAAACCACCCTCTCCGAGCAGGTTTTTAATGAGATTGCCGCCGTGCTGCAGCAGCGGATTTCCCACCTTGACATTCATAACACCATCTGCCACACCACCAGCACCCGTCAGCAGGAGGCGGCGGACCTCGCCCGGCGCTGTACAGCCATGCTGGTACTGGGTTCGGGCCGCAGCGCCAACACCCGGGCCCTGTTTCAAATATGCAAAAATTATTGCAACAATACCAAAATGTTAGAGGATATCGAAAAAATACCTCTTGAAATATTCCATTCCGATGCTATAATAGGTTTGGTAACTGGTGCATCGACGCCAGACCCCATGATTAGGGAGGTTATATTAGGAATGAGCGAACTCGAGCAGACGACGATTGAAACCAATGAAGCGGTAGCTCCCGCCGAGGTTGTCGCCGAAACCACTGAACCGGCCGTAGAAGCTGAAGTAGCGGCCGAACCCGTTGTCGCTGTCACTGAAGAGGCAGTGGAAGTTGCAGAACCCGTTGTTGAAGAGGCTGCCCCCAAGTCCGCGGAAGAAGATTTCCAGCAGGCTATCGACAGCTCCATCCGCCGCATCCGTCCCGGCCAAATCGTCACCGGCACCGTCATCGGCATCACCGAAAACGAAGTTCTGGTGAACGTGGGCTATAAGTCTGACGGTTATATTCCCCGCGCCGAGTTCCCCGCTGACGGTGAGCTGGACGTGCAGGAAGGCGAACAGATTGACGTGGAAGTCGTCAAGGTCAACGATGGTGAGGGCAACGTGCTCCTGTCTCGCAAGAACGTGCAGAGCAAGAAGTTCTGGGACGATCTGGTGGCAGAGGACACCGAAGGCAAGACCTTCGAGGCAGTGGTCAAGGAAGTCGTCAAGGGCGGCTTGATCGCCGAGATGGAGGGCGGCGTTCGCACCTTCATCCCCGCTTCGCACGTTTCCACCAAATATGTGGAGAACCTGGGCGAGTACGTGGGCAAAACCGTCAAGGTCAAGGTTCTGGAGATTGACAAGCAGCGCAAGCGCATCGTGGCCTCCATCAAGCAGGTGCTTCTGGAGGAGGCCGCTGCTCGCGAAGAGGAAAAGTGGGAGTCCCTGGTGGTGGGCAGCAAGATTCATGGTATCGTCCGCCGCATCACCGACTTTGGCGCCTTTGTGGACATCGGGGGCCTCGATGGTCTGGTCCATGTGACCGACGCCGCCTGGGGCCGGGTGAAGCACCCCTCCGACGTGCTCAGCGTCAATCAGGAAGTGGATGTTCTCATTCTGAATGTCGATAAGGAAAAGAAGCGCATCTCCCTGGGCTACAAGCAGCTGCAGCCCAAGCCCTGGACCATGGCCGGCGAAAAGTACCCCGTCGGTTCCATCGTGGAGGGCAAGGTGGTCCGCATCGTTCCCTTCGGTGCCTTCGTGGCGCTGGAGCCCACCATCGACGGCCTTATCCACATCTCTCAGGTGGCCACTCGCCGCATCGAGAAGGTGGAGGATGAGCTGAAGGTTGGCGACATCGTCCGCTGCAAGGTTCTGGAGGTCAACCCCGAAGCCAAGCGCATCTCCCTGTCCCGGAAGGAAGCCACCCTCGAGGAGCATCCCGAAATCGCCGAGCAGCTGGCTGCCGAGCGTGCCGAGCGGGAGCGCCTGTATCAGGAGCGCAAAGCCCAGCGGGAGAATGCCAACCAGTCCGGCAACGGCGAGCGTCGGCCCCGCAGCGAGCGCCCCGCCCAGAGCGAGCGTCCCCAGAACGACGAGCGTCGGGAGTCCCGGCCGGATCGTCGCCGCCGCAACAGCGAAGATGGCGACTATGATCTGCCCCCGGTGACCAGCACCAGCACCAGCCTGGCCGACCTGTTTGCCGGCTTCAAGGTGGAGGAATAAGCCAATCCATACCAACAGGCATCTTCGGATGCCTGTTTTTTTCTGCAAGAAAATATGCACAATCTGCGGATTGTACCCGGTTTTCCTTGACAGGGGCACCGTAAACGGCCTATAATAGGAGCGGTATAGGAGGGTATTTTACCCTAATTTAATACACAAGCAATAGGAGGAAACTGGAATGGCAAAAACCATGACAATCGACGGAAATACCGCTGCAAGCCACGTAGCGTACGCATTTTCCGACGTTGCCGCAATCTACCCCATTACCCCTTCGTCTCCCATGGCGGAGGTGGCCGATGACTGGGCTGCCAACGGCAGAACCAATCTCTTTGGCCAAAAGGTCCGCATCGCTGAGATGCAAAGCGAAGGCGGCGCCGCCGGTGCTGTCCACGGCTCTTTGAAGGGCGGCGCTTTGACCACCACCTTCACCGCTTCCCAGGGTTTGCTGTTGATGATTCCCAACATGTACAAGATCAGCGGCGAGCTGCTGCCCGGCGTGTTCCATGTGTCCGCCCGTGCGCTGGCTGCCCATGCTCTGTCCATCTTCGGCGATCACAGCGACGTTATGGCCTGCCGTCAGACCGGCTTTGCCATGCTGGCCTCCGCTTCCGTTCAGGAAGTGATGGACCTGGCCCTGGTCACCCATCTGTCCGCCATCAAGTCTTCCGTGCCTTTCCTGCACTTCTTCGACGGCTTCCGTACCTCCCACGAGGTCCAGAAGATCGAAGTCATCGACTATGAGGACATGGAAAAGCTCCTGGACTACGATGCCGTGAAGAAGTTCCGTGAGCGGGCTCTGAATCCTGAGCATCCTCATCTGGGCGGCACCGCACAGAACCCGGACATCTACTTCCAGAACCGGGAAGCTGCCAACAAGTACTATGATGAAATCCCCGCCATCGTGCAGGATTATATGGACAAGGTCAGCGCTCTCACCGGCCGTCCCTATCACCTGTTCGATTACGTGGGTGCCCCCGATGCTGACCGTGTTCTGGTCATCATGGGCAGCGGCGCCGATGTGGCCGAGGAGACCATCAACTATCTCAACGCCCGCGGCGAAAAGCTGGGCCTCATCAAGGTCCGCCTCTATCGTCCCTTCGTGGCTGAGAAGTTCCTGAAAGCCATTCCTGCCTCCTGCAAGAAGCTGGCTGTCCTCGATCGCACCAAGGAGCCCGGCTCCCTGGGCGAGCCCCTGTATGCCGATGTGTGCACCGCATTGCGGGAAGCCGGCTGCGACATCGTCGCCGTTGGCGGCCGTTACGGCTTGGGCAGCAAGGAATTCAACCCCACCATGGTGAAGGCTGTCTATGATAACCTCTCCCTGGATTGCCCCAAGAATCACTTCACCGTGGGCATCGTGGACGATGTGACCAACCTGAGCCTGCCTCTGGGCGAGACCATCTCCGCCGCTCCCGAGGGCACCATCTCCTGCAAGTTCTTCGGCCTTGGCTCCGACGGTACCGTGGGCGCCAACAAGAACAGCATCAAGATTATCGGTGACCACACCGACATGTATGCTCAGGGCTATTTCTCCTACGACTCCAAGAAGTCCGGCGGTCTCACCGTTTCCCATCTGCGGTTCGGCAAGACCCCCATCCAGAGTCCCTACCTTATCGACAGCGCCGACTTCGTGGCCTGCCATAACCCCTCCTATGTCACCAAGTACAACGTGGCCGACGGCATCAAGGAAGGCGGTACCTTCCTGCTCAACAGCCCCTGGACCTTGGACGAGATGGAGAAGGAGCTGCCCGCTTCCCTGAAGAACGCCATCGCCAGGAAGCATCTGAAGTTCTATAACATCGATGCCATCAAGCTGGCCCGTCAGGTTGGCATGGGCGGTCGTATCAACACCATCATGCAGGCCGCCTTCTTCAAGCTGGCCAACGTGATTCCCGTAGAGGATGCCGTCACCTTCATGAAGGCCGCCGCCAAGAAGTCCTACTCCAAGAAGGGCGATGCGGTGGTCCAGAAGAACTACGATGCCATCGACATCGGTATCGATGCCGTGGAAGAGGTGAAGTATCCCGAGTCCTGGGCTACCACCACCGAGGGTGCCACCGTGATTCCCGTCACCGATGACCCCTACTTCCGTGACTATATCCAGCCCATCCTCAGCCAGGAAGGCGACAAGCTCCCCGTTTCCGCCATGAACCCCGACGGCACCGTGCCCACCGGCACCACTCGCTATGAGAAGCGGGGCATCGCCGTCATGGTTCCCGAATGGGATTCTTCCAAGTGCATCATGTGCAACCAGTGCTCTCTGGTCTGCCCCCACGCTGCCATCCGTCCCTTCCTCTTCAACGAGGCCGAGGAAGCCGGCAAGCCCGAGGGCATGGCCACCAAGCCCGCCGGCAAAGGCTTCGAGGGTCTCACCTATCGCATTCAGGTCAGCCCCTTGGATTGCTCCGGCTGCGGCAACTGCGTGGATGTCTGCTTGGCTAAGGACAAGGCCCTCACCATGGTGCCCCTGGCCGATGCCAAGGCTCAGGAAGCCAACTGGGACTATGCCGATGCTCTGTCCGAGAAGAAGGTCAATGTGAACCGGAAGACCGTCAAGGGCTCCCAGTATCTCAAGCCCCTCTTCGAGTTCTCCGGCGCCTGCGCCGGCTGCGGCGAGACCCCCTATATCAAGCTCCTTACCCAGCTGTTCGGTGACCGCATGGTTATCGCCAACGCCACGGGTTGTACCTCTATCTATGGAGGGTCCGCCCCCACCGTGCCCTACACCAAGAACGCTAAGGGTCAGGGCCCCGCTTGGGCCAACTCCCTGTTCGAGGACAACGCTGAGTTCGGCTTCGGTATCAACCTGGCCAACAAGCAGCGCCGTCAGGGCCTGAAGGAGAATGTGGAGAAGCTCATCGCCGTGGCTTGGGCCACCGATGAAATCAAGGCCGCCGGTCAGGAATGGCTGGATGGCATGAACGATGCCGAGACTTCCCGCACTGCCGGTGAAAAGCTCCTGGCCGCCTGCAAGGACGGCATCACCGAGGGCTGCGATTGCGATGCTTGCGTCCTGGCCCGCAAGGTGGTGGAGGATAAGGACCTGCTCACCAAGCAGTCCATCTGGATTTTCGGTGGCGACGGTTGGGCCTATGACATCGGTTACGGCGGCTTGGATCACGTGCTGGCCATGGACGAGGATGTGAACGTGCTGGTGGTAGACACCGAGGTGTACAGCAACACCGGCGGCCAGTCCTCCAAGTCCACGCCTACCGGCCCCATCGCCAAGTTTGCGGCGGCCGGAAAGCGGACCAAGAAGAAGGACCTGGGCCTCATGGCCATGTCCTACGGCTATGTGTACGTGGCTAAGGTCTGCATGGGTGCCGATCCTGCACAGCTGCTCAAGGCGGTCAACGAGGCGGAAGCCTATCATGGTCCTTCCCTCATCATCGCCTATGCTCCCTGCATCAATCACACCATCAACATGAGCCACTCCCAGCTGGAAGCTAAGAAGGCCGTGGAGGCTGGCTACTGGCCCCTGTATCGGTATAATCCCGACCTGGCTGCCGAGGGCAAGAACCCCTTCCATCTGGATTCCAAGGATCCCAAGTCCCCCTTCCAGGACTTCATCTTGGGCGAAGGCCGCTATGCCGCCCTCAAGAAGCAGTTCCCCGAAATCGCTGTGGAGCTCTTCGCTCGGGCCGAGCAGGAAGCCATGGACAAGATCGACTACTACAAGAAGCTGGATTCCCTCCAGTAACCCTACTGTAACTCCCAACAAAGGCGCTCCGTTCGGGGCGCCTTTTCTTGTGGTCACAGTTTATCCATAGGAGCATTACCAATGAAAAAACCGCCGGTGTGGAGCATTGGCACGGCGCTGCTCGGGACAGTTGGTTCCAACATATCGCCCAGGAGATTCCGGGCAAAAACTGCCGTGCCCAGTGGCTGGAGCCGGTGGACAAGGCATACTACGATACCCTGAAATAACCGCTTATTGTTTCTGCATCCATAGGAAAGCGGCCAGACACCCCAAGACCAAGATGGCAAAGCACAGCACCCAACGGGGCAGCAGACACAGCAGCAGCACCAGCGCCGCCACTGCGCCCGCCAGCAGCGCTATCTTTCCCCAGTTGATACAGCGTTTGCAACCGCAGCCTTTGCCCATATCCTTCACCCCCTATGTGCTATGATACGCAGGGAACCTCCAAAAGGTTCCCTTTCAGACTGCCAAAAAGCGCGGCAGACCACTTACAGCAGAGAACCCACAAAGGTTCCCTGCTTTTTGTTTTGTGCATAGGATAGAGGCATGGCTATTCTGTTTGGAAAGGAGCTTTCTATGGGTGAACCGTTGCTCTCAGTGGAGCATATATACCTAAACTATCACACCCCCCAGGGCGAGACGCACGCCTTGGAGGACTTGAATTTTACCGTGGATAAAGGGGAATTTGTGGCCGTTGTAGGTCCCTCCGGCTGCGGGAAAACGACCATGCTCTCCTTGATTATGGACTTGAATCCGCCCTCCTCCGGTCAGGTCCGCTTCCCTCTGGGGCCCTGTCCCATGGGCTATATGCTGCAGCGGGACCAGCTGCTGCCCTGGCGCACCGTGGAGAAAAACGCTTTGCTGGGTCTGGAGGTCCAGCACCGGCTGACAAAAGAATCCAGGGAACGAGCCTTAGCTCTGCTGCAAAAGTACGGGCTGGGGGATTTCCTCAATCATAAACCCGGCCAGCTCTCCGGCGGTATGCGGCAAAAGGCAGCCCTCATTCGCACCCTGGCCCTGAGCCCCGAGCTGCTGCTGCTGGATGAGCCCTTCTCCGCCTTGGACTACCAGACCCGGCTGTCCCTGGCTGACGAGGTTCACACCATCATCAAAGAGGAGGGGAAGACCGCCCTGTTGGTAACCCACGATATCGGGGAGGCCATCTCCATGGCGGATAGGGTGCTCATCTTCTCCCGGCGACCGGCCCGGGTCAAGCGACAGGTAACCTTCGCCTTTCCCAAGGACATGAGTCCCTTGGACCGCCGGGCGGATCCCTCGTTTCAGGAATACTTTGCAGAGATTTGGAAGGAGCTGGACAGATGATAGCCGTTTCACAGGAGCATTTGCAGTATCTAAAGCGCATCGCCCGCCGACGCCATGCCGTCAGCATCACCCGCCTTCTGGTGCTGGTGGTCTTCTTTGCCCTTTGGGAACTGGGGGCAGCGCTGGGCTGGTTTGATGCTTTTATCCTATCGAGCCCCAGTCGGGTCTTGGCCGCCATCGGGAGGCTCTATACGGACGGGAGCCTGTGGATCCATGTGTTCACCACCCTGTATGAAACCGTCATGGGCTTTTTGCTGGGGACGGGACTCGGGGTTGCCCTGGCGGTGCTGCTGTGGTGGCTGCCCTTTGTCAACGAGGTCATGGACCCCTACCTGGTGATTCTCAACGCCCTGCCCAAGATTGCCCTGGGCCCGGTGCTTATCGTGTGGCTGGGGGCAGGCATGAGCTCCATCATCGTTATGGCGGTGCTTGTGTCCCTGGTGGTGACTACCGTGACGGTCCTGGGAGGCTTCACGGCGGCGGAGGAGGAGAAGCGGCTGCTGATGCGAACCCTGGGGGCCAGCAAGGCGCAGACCTTCATAAAAGTGGTACTCCCTGCGGGCGTGCCCCACATGATGAGCGCCTTGAAAATCTCCGTGGGCATGAGTTGGGTAGGGGTCATCGTGGGGGAGTATCTGGTGAGCCGAGCGGGTCTTGGCTATCTCATCGTGTATGGCGGCCAGGTGTTTAAGCTGGACCTGGTCATGGCTGCCGTGGTGATTTTGAGCGTTCTTGCGGCCCTGATGTATGGGGCGGTTGCCCTGCTCGAAAGGAAAATTTCTCCATAAATCAAGGGTTTTGAACGCCATCAGAGGGATTTTGTAACCCTTTTCTATTGCAATAGGTGCCTTCCTGTGATATAATTCGCCTGACTTTGGGTCAGAGTTTCCACAAAGAAAGGTATCACCCCATGAACGAGATTATGGATAAAATCGAAACCCGATTGAAGCAGGATCATCAGGTTGCCCTCGGTGAGGCGACCGTTTATCAGATTCATGATGCGCTGAGCAAAATCGTCATGGACGGCATTGCCGACACCTGGTACAACAGTCGTCATGAGCACGAGCGCAGCCGCAGTGCCTATTACTTCTCTGCGGAGTACCTTATCGGTCGCATGGTGTACAACAATCTGTACAACCTGGGCATTCTGGACGAGGTGAAGAAAGCCTTCGCCGAAAAGGGCCTCGACATCAACATGTTCGAGGAGATTGAGGATTGCGCCCTGGGCAACGGCGGCTTGGGCCGTCTGGCTGCCTGCTTCCTGGATTCTGCCGCCACCCACGATATTCCCCTGGACGGCTATGGCATCCGCTATAAATACGGCCTGTTCAAGCAGAGCTGGCGGGATGGTTTCCAGCATGAGTCTGCCGATGACTGGCAGCGCTTTGGGGACCCCTGGAGCCGCCGCCGTTCCAGCCACGAAGTGCTGGTGAAGTTTGCCGATCAGACCGTCCGTGCCGTGCCCTACGATATGCCGGTTCTGGGCTATCAGACCGATAACATCGGCACCCTGCGCCTGTGGCAGAGCGAGGCCGTGGAGGACTTTAACTTCCACCTGTTCAACGAGCAGGAGTATGCTCAGGCTGTGAAGGAGAAGAACGCCGTGGAGGATATCACCCGAGTTCTCTATCCCAACGACAGCACCCGGGCAGGCAAGAAGCTGCGGCTCAAGCAGCAGTACTTCCTTTCTTCCGCCTCCCTGCAGGATATGCTCATGCGCTTCAAGCGGGAGAACCGGCCTATCGAAGAGTTCTGCGATTTGACCGTCATCCAGCTCAACGATACCCACCCCACCGTCAGCATTCCTGAGCTTATCCGCTTGCTCATGCTGGAGGGGTTGGACTTTGAAAAAGCCTTCGATGTGGCCCAAAAGACCTTTGCCTATACCAACCACACCGTCATGCAGGAAGCCTTGGAGAAGTGGGATGCAGACCTGTTCAAGGAGATTCTGCCGGAAATCTTTGATATCATCTATCGCATCAACGCCAAGCTCTGCGGCGAGCTGATGAGCAGGGGCATGGATTGCGCCACCAACGCCATCATCCAGGGGAACCGTATCCACATGGCCAACCTCGCTGTGTACGCCAGCCATGCGGTCAACGGCGTGGCAGCCCTGCACACCGAAATTCTCAAGAACGATGTGCTCCACAGCTGGTATGAGCTGTATCCGGAGCGCTTCCAGAACAAGACCAACGGCATCACCCAGCGTCGCTGGCTGGGTCTGTGCAACCCGGGTCTGGCGGACTATATCACCAAGCGCATCGGCGATAAGTGGCTGCTGGATTTATCCGAGCTGGAGAAGCTGAAGAACTTTACCTCCTCCTCCGACATCCGCGAGTTTATGGAGGTGAAGCGGCAGAACAAGAAGGTCCTGTCCGACTATGTCTTTGCCCGTGAAGGGGTCCGCCTGCCGGAGAACTTCGTTTTCGATGTGCAGATTAAGCGGATGCACGAGTATAAGCGGCAGCTGATGAACGCCTTCGCCATTTTGGATATCTACTATGGCATCAAAGACGGCCGCATCAAGGACTTCCCGCCCACGGCCTTCCTCTTTGGCGCCAAGTCCGCCCCCGGCTATATCATCGCCAAGACCGTCATCAAGTTCATCAACGAGATTGCCAACCTGATCAATAACGACGATTCCGTCAACGACAAGATGCGGGTGGTCTTCGTGCAGAACTATAACTGCTCCTATGCGGAGCACATCATCCCCGCCGCGGACATCTCCGAGCAGATTTCTCCTGCGGGCACGGAAGCCTCCGGCACCGGCAACATGAAGCTGATGCTCAACGGCGCCGTGAGTCTTTGCACCTTCGACGGTGCCAACATCGAGATTCTGGAGGCGGCAGGGGAGGAGAACAACTATCTCTTCGGCTACCGGGTGGAGGATTTGAACGAGCTTCGGCCCCACTATGATCCCAAGAGCATCTATGACCATGAGCCTCGGGTCAAGCGTGTGGTGGATACCCTCGTCAACGGCACCTTCGACGATGGGCATACCAATCTGTTCCGGGATCTGTACAACTCTCTGATCTATGGCAGCAGCTGGTCCCGTCCGGACTACTACTTCGTCCTCTATGAGCTTCTGCCCTACATCGATCGCAAGCTGGATGCCATCTATGACACCCGGGATGTGCTGACCTTCGGCCGCAAGGCCCTGATGAACACGGCCAGCGCCGGTCGCTTCTCCTCCGACCGGACCATCCTGGACTATGCCCAGAACATCTGGAAACTGCAGCCCTTGCCCCATCGGCATGAGCTCAAGCTGTTCTAATGGGGTGACCCGTTCATGATTGCGGAAGCTGAGCTGTCCTTTTTTGTGTTAGTTGGGTTGTTGTTGGCCTTTTGCATCAGCGTTGGCCTGTTGGTTCTGCTTCGGGACAAGCTCCCCCAGGACCATGGCCGGGCCTTTGCCGTCAATGGCCAGCTGTCCCGGGGAAAGGCCCGGGGGGCAGGTGTGGTGTTCATTCCCGTGTTTGCGGCGGTGACCCTGCTGGTGTGCCCCTTCTCCTGGGAGTTGGTGGCCTATCTATTCTTGTCCCTGGCGGCCATGCTCACCGGGTATCTGGATGATAGGTCGGAGTTGCCTTGGGGGGAACTGAAAAAGGGCTTGCTGGATTTGGCTATCTGCCTCTTGGCCCTCATCACCTATATGAACACCCATGACGAGTATGCCATCTCCCTCTTCGGCCTTGGCATACGGCTCCCCTGGTGGCTTTTTGCCCCCATAGCCTTGTTCGTGCTGTGGGCCTTCATCAACTGCTGCAACTGCACCGATGGAGTGGATGGGCTCTTTGGCACCCTTGCTTCCATCTCTTTGGGTGGCTTAGGCTTGGCCATCTACCTGTTTGGCGAGAACTCCACTTTCCCCTTGAGTGCCCTGGTGCTCATAGGCTGCCTGCTGGCCTATTTGCTGTTCAACGCCTCTCCCAGCCTTATAATGATGGGGGATGCAGGCAGTCGGGCCATCGGCCTGTTTATGGGCGTGCTGGTGCTGCAAACGGGGAATCTGCTGCTGTGCCTGCCCTTTGCTCTGGTGATTCTGTTGGATGGCGGCCTGGGACTATTGAAGCTGGCGGTGATGCGGGTCTTCAAGAGCAAAACCTTTATGGCTAAGCTCCGCACGCCCCTTCACGATGAAGCACGCAAGAACCGCCATTGGTCCGATACCCAAACCGTGTTCCGCTTTGCTATCGTGCAGCTGCTGTGCTGTGCATTGGGCTTGCTGATGATGGCAGGTCTTCGCTGAAAATGAAATTCCATAAGAAACCCATTCACTATGGCTGGTTCGTGTGTGTAGGCTGCGCCCTGATGCTGTTTTGTACCAGCGGCATCACCGTCAACGCCTTCACCGTGTACCAGCCGTATATTATGTCTCAAAACAACCTGACCAACGCCCAGTCCTCCGCAATCCTCACGGTACGGAGCCTGTTCATCTTCCTCGCCATGCTGCTGGCCGGGGTCTACTACGGCCATATCTCCCTGCGCCGGGGCTTAGGCATCGCCGGGCTTTTGAACGGCCTGGGCTTTGTCTGCTTTGGCCTCTCCAAGTCCTTTGCCGCCTACTGCGCTTCGGCAGCGGTGGTGGGCATCGCCTATGGCTTGGGGAACATGATTCCCGTTTCCATCCTGCTGGAGCATTGGTTCCGGCAGAAGCGAACCCTGGCCGTGAGCCTGTGCTATGCCGTCACCGGCTTTGCCACGCTGGGCATCCCCACCGTTTTAACCAACCTGATTGAAAGCCGTGGCCTGGCCTTCACCTTCTTTGTAAACGCCGCCGGACTCATGCTCCTGGGACTGGTCACCTTTCTTCTCGTCCGGGATTATCCAAAGGACAAGGGCCTATCCCCCTATGGGGCCGAGGCTGCCCTTTTGCAGGAGCGCAAAACCGGCAGCAAGAACATGAACGCCATGGACTGGTGCCTGATGCTCCTTGCTATGCTGCTGACGGGGGCCGTCACCAACCCGGGCTACAGCCATTTGACCGTGCTCATGCGTGGGCAGGGGGTGGACCCCTTAGCCGCGGCCACCGGCATCACCATCACCGGCGTGTTTCTCATCGTGGGCAAGCTCCTCTACGGCGGTCTCTCTGAAGTTTTGCCCGCACGGAAAAGCAACTGGCTCTTTGCAGGTCTCATGGCCCTGGGCTTCGGCCTCTGCGCCCTGTCCGGGGGAAACCATCTGCCTCTGTTCATAGGCTTGGCTCTCTATGGCATCAGCCTGTCGGTGACCACCGTGGGCCTTACGGCCTGGGCCGGGGATTTGAGCACCGGTGATACGTATGACACCGTCATTCGCCGCTTCAATGTGGGCTATGCCGCCGGGGGCATGCTGTTTTCCACCTTGCCCGGAATCCTGGCAGACAGGGCGAATGGATCCTATGTACCTGCCTATCTTATGTTTGCCGCCTTCGCCCTGATTCTGGTGGGGCTTGTACAGATTGTGTACCGCCGCATGGACCGGCGGTGTTAACGCTTTGTTCACGCCTGGGCGGTTGATTGCGATTTTACGGGGATGTAAAATATACTCGTAGAATTTTGCAACGGAAGTGTCCATGAAGAACCTTTGGAAAAACCGACCGATTCTGATTGCCCTGGTGGCATCCCTTCTCTTTTTGCTGCTGGCCGCCTTGACGGTGGGTCGCCGCACGGCCGGCAGGGGAGAGGATTTGTTTTCTTCTGCCCTGCTGCCCATCCAAAGCGGGGTAGGGGAGCTGACGGATGAAGTGACGGATTTCTTCACCCGGGTCTTTTTCCCCAGCCAGGTGCAGGCGGAGAACGAACGCCTGAAAAAGACGGTGGCCGCCTATGAACGGCGCCTGATTCTCTATGAGGCCATGGAGCAGGAGAACGCTCGCCTTACGGAACTGCTGGACTACACCTCCGCCAACGATCGGTTTTACTTCCTGGCTGCCCCCGTTACCGCCAAGAACCTGAACCCCTATGTGGACACCCTGACCATCGGCGCCGGGTCCCGGAACGGGGTCAAGGAGCAGATGGCGGTGGTGAACGGTCAGGGCATTGTGGGCCGTGTCATCGAAGTGGGCGCCACCTATTCTAAGGTTCGCACCATGCAGAACGAGGATATGCGTATCTCCGTCATGGTGGAGCGCACCCGGGACGAAGGGATGCTGGGCGGTCTGGTGCTCAGCGGCGACACCGTGGTGGGCTTGAAGCTGTACTACCTGCCCAAGGATGCGGACATCCAGGTGGGGGACACCATCGTCACCTCCGGCCTGGGGGGCATCTTCCCCAAGGGACTGGATGTGGGGAAGGTCTTCGAGTTGGCGGCAGAGGACAACGGGGTCTACGATGCCTGTGTCAAGAGTGAAGTGGACTTTGCCCATCTGGAAGAGGTCCTGGTCATTCTGGAAAGCGAGGGCTAAGCGTGACGGCCAGGAAACGAATCACCCTTGGCATATGGTTTGTTGTCAGCCTGTTTCTCGATACGGCGGTGCTGCCCCGGTGGAACGCCTTTGGCCTGGTTCCCTTTGTGATGCTGGCCCTTTCTCTTTCGGTGACGGCCATGTTCTCCCTGCAAAGCGGCCTGGTGATTGGGGCCCTGGGGGGGCTGATGGAGGATTTGCTGTGCGAAAGCATGGTGGGGCTTACGCCGGCTCTTTGCCTGCTGGCGGCGGCGGCGCTGCATCGTGTTTTGATGGAGAATCAGCCCAAACCCTTGCTTCTGTTTTTGCTTTTTACTGCGCTCGCCTTTTTGGTGGAGCTGCTTTTGGCGAGCCTATCCTGGCTCATCGGCATGCGCTTTGCCTTTGGCGCCGCCATGGTGTATGGGGCCTTGCCAAGGGCCATACTGACGGGGCTGTGGACCATGGCCTTTATGTGGCTGTTTAAACGTGTACGCAAAGGACAGGTGGATAGATGACCCGGCAACCGGTTTGGAAACTGAATATGCGTCTTTTCCTCATGGCTGTGCTGCTGCTCGTCATGGGTGGGTATCTATGCTGGGGACTGATGAAGCTGTCTGTGGAGGAGACCGAAAGCTATCAGGCGGCGGTCCGTTCCACCAGCGTGGTCACCACCTATCAGTCCGGCACCCGGGGCACCATCGAGGATAGATACGGTCATGTGCTGGCCTATGACGAAACCACCTATAACGTGAAGTTTTACCGTGACCCGGACAAAACCACCCCCGTGGACTCCGCCCGCTACACCCAATCCCTCATGGATACCATCGCCATCATCGAGGCCGCCGGGGGCACCATCGAGGAGCACTTCTACATCCGCCTGAACAACGACGGCACCTATACCTATGACTTCGGCGTCACCAGCGAAAGCGCCATTGCCGCCCGGAAGAAGAACTTTGTGGATGCCTGCCGTTTCTCCGACCCGGATATCACCCCCGAACGAGCCTATCTCATCCTGCGGGAAAGCTGGCAGATTCCCGACGATATGCCCTATGACGAGGCCAAAAAGATTATGTCCATCCGGCAGGATGCGGTTCTCAACAGCTGGCACGCCTATGAGGGCGTGGTGGTGGCCTATGATGTGCCCCTTTCCGTGGTGACGGAATTGGATATGCTTCAGAGCGAGCTGGTGGGGGTGCAGACGGAGATGTCCGGTCGCCGCATCTATCCCTATGGCACCACGGCCTGCCACCTGGTGGGGTATATGAGCAAGCAGGTCACCACGGATATGACCAACCTGGGCTTCAGCTTCGACAGCTTTGCCCCCTTTGTGGAGGGGGAACCCACGGACAACCTGCTCAAACTCGGCTATTCTTATTCCGATTTAATCGGCGTGGCGGGTCTGGAAAAAAGCTGTGAAGCGTATCTGTCCAGCCACTTGATTTCCCGCCAGGGCACCACCACCATCGAGAAGACCCGCACCGGCTCCATTGTGGATATTCTGGGTAAAACCGTGCCCCAGGGGGGACTGACGGTCCGTACCTCCATCGACATTGAATTGCAGCAGGTGGTGGAGCAGGCTTTGATTCACAACATCGAAACCACCAAGGCTGCCCAGGAACAGAAGATGGAAAAGAGCAGCAAAAAATACTTGCGGCTGCGGGACGACCTAAGCTCCATTGCCACCGCCGAAACCGGAGCCATCGTGGTTATGGATGTAAACAACGGCCAGGTGCTGGCCATGGCTTCCTATCCCACCTATGATCCCAACGTTTTCACCGATGGCATCAACGATGCCGAGTTTGCAGCCTTGTTTGGAGAGGGTACCAACCAGCCCACCCTGAATAGAAGCATCGCCATCCGCACGGCCCCCGGCTCCGTCTTTAAAATGGCCACGGGCTTTGCTGGGCTTATGGAGGGGGCCATCACCACCACCAGCACCATTTCCGACAGATCCCCCTATTACTATTTCGTGGACGATCCGTTCACCAAGGTCACGGCCAATGCCCCCTCCTGCTGGATTGGCAACACCGGCCGTCACGCCAACCTGAATGTGAGCAAGGCCCTGGCCGTCAGCTGCAACTATTTCTTCTTCACCGTGGCGGATAGGGTCGGCATCAAGAACTTGTGCCGCTGGGCGGGCCGTTTGGGCCTGGAAGGCACCACAGGGGTGGAGCTTCCCGGAGAGCTGGCGGTCCAGGTAGGAGGGCAGGCAGCCCGGTATGACAACAGCAAGACCCTGTCCCAGCAGTCCTCCTCCATTCCAAGGCTCATCTACAACCAGATTTACGGCCTGCTCAAAACCATCGTCAAAGAGGTGGATCGCCCCGTGGACGAGCAGACGCTGTCAAAATGCGCCACCAGGCTTCTGCAGCTGCAGGACGGGGAGCAGAAGGAGCACGGCGAGGAGATTCGCCGCATCCTCTATGAGGAGCTGAATATCCCCATGGGCATCAGCCTCCTGCACACCAACTGGGTGGTGTCCATCTCCACCTGGCTGGAGGAGCTTCGCTGGAAGCCCACCTATACCATCCAAAGCGGCATCGGTCAGGGTGTCTCCCTGCTGACCCCCATCTCCGTGGCCCGGTATGTGGCCACCATCGCCACTCGTGGGGATGTGCATAAGGCCACCCTGATTGACAGCATCTATTATCCCAACGGGGACCTGTACGAGAAGCGAGCGGCAGAGATTACCAGCCACGTGTCTGCCCCCCAGGAGTATTGGGATGCCCTTATTGACGGCATGGCCGGCGTGGTGTCCCCGGAGGATGGGGGTACCGCTTCCAGCGTGTTCTCCAAGGACTTCACCAAAACATACCTGAACCGCATCATCGGCAAAACCGGCACGGCCCAGACCGCCGCCGTCAACAACGTGGACATTGAGAACACCAGCTGGTTCGTGGCGGTAACCCCTCGGGAGAACCCCCAGATTGTGGTGGTGGTGCTGATTCCCAACGGCCTTTCCGGCAGTTCCAGCCACGTGGCGGTGGAGGACATCATTACCTGGTGGTACGAGAACCGGGCGGCACAAGCCTTGGAGCAAGAAGCGGTGTCGGGCCTTGACCCGGAGATTGCGGCCTTGCTGACGCCGGAGGAAGTGCCCGAGGACGATGAGGACGATACGCCGCTGTACCTAATGGAGGAGGAGCCGGGGGAGGAGAATTAAAACTTTTGTTGACATTTTCTTTTCCACTATTGCCTATCCGCTCGATTTTAGATAAAGTCTTGTCAAATGGATACGATAAAAGCAATTTTTAACCAAATACTGCTGTCCTTGGACCAAGTGAGGCACACCGTCCGGCGTCTGCCCAAAAAGGGGAAGCGTCGGCTGCTGTTGCTTGTGTCCGCCTTTTTGCTGCTGGTGGTGCTGCTGATTCTTGTTTTTGTCAGCAGCTGCCATGGAAAAGACACCGCCTCCGCCGTGGAATCCCCCTGGGAGGGGACCGTGGAGCCGGAGCCCACCTATTCCCAGCCCATCGTGTTGACGGGGGACGTTCAGCCTCTGGAGACTGAGTCAATCCAGGTCACCTGGCCCCCGGAGGAAACTGTCGACCCGGAGACTTCACAAGAGACTCCACCGCCACAGGAACCGGAGCAGCAGACCGCCCAGGCTGCGGATACCCCCGCTCCCCAACAGGAGGAGCCGGAAGCCCAGGAGGCGGAACCCCAGTATGACATGCTCAAAAAGCATGATAAGAGCGATGCCGTGCTGCAGCTTCAGTATCGGCTGATGGATTTAGGTTACCTCGATATCGACGAACCCACCGACTACTTCGGCTCCAGCACGGAATATGGGGTCATGCTCTTTCAGCGCCAGCACGATTTAGAGCAGGACGGTATCGCCGGAAACGAGACCCAAACCATACTCTATTCCAAGGATGCGGAGCATTATTGCCTGAAGGAAGGGGCAGAGGGCAAGGATGTCAAAGCCCTCCAGGAGCAGCTGGTGGACTTAGGTTATCTGGACGATAAGCAGGTGGACCACATCTACGGCGCCATCACCCTGGCGGCGGTGGAGGCTTTCCAGAAACGAAACGGTCTCCATGTGGACGGTCTGGCCGGGGAAAAGACCCTGGCCCTGCTCTACAGCGACGATGCCAAGATATCCCGGGAGTTGCAAAAGCAGCTGGAGGAGGAGGCCGCCGCCGCCCGGAAGAAGGCTACCGCCACTCCCAAAACCACCAAGAAGGCCACCGCCACCCCCAAGACCGATACCCGTATCGACAAGTTTATCAGCGCCGCCAAGAGCAAGCTCGGTTGTGAATATGTCCTGGGGGACAAGGGCCCCAACACCTTCGACTGTTCTGGCTTCGTGTACTGGTGCCTGCGGCAGGCCGGGGTCAGCGTAACCCGTCTCAATGCCGCCGGATACTCCCGGAAGAGCTCCTGGAAGAAGATAGAAAGCATCAGCGATTTGAAGAAGGGAGACATCCTGTTCTTCCGGTCCGATACCAACAGCTCTGTAAACCACACGGGCATCTATATCGGCAGCGGCACCATGATCGATGCCTCCTCCGGCAACGGAAAGGTGGTCAAGCGTTCCCTCTCCGCCTACTGGAAACGGAACTTCGTCTGTGCCCGCCGCCCGTGGAACAACTGACACAATATAAAAGCGGGGAAAGCCAAATGCTTTCTCCGCTTTTTCATTCGTGCAGACTGCTCCGTAGATAATGGGTTTTCTTATAGGGCGGCGGCAATTTGGGCGGCGGTCTTCACATTGTTGTAGACCAGCTGGATGTTGGATTTGAGGCTGTTGCCGTCGGTAATCTGCTTGATCTGGGACAGGAGGAAGGGGGTAATGGCCTTGCCCACAATGCCCTGCTCGTCCGCCATGGCAAGGGCCTTGTCGATGGCACCGTTGATATAATCAGGGTCCATGGACCACTCCTGGGGGATGGGCACCGTCACCAGCATGCCGCCGGGATAGCCCAGGGCTTCAGCGGCGTGAATGGCACCCGCCACCTCCTTAGGCGTGTCCGCCCGGCAGGTGAGGGGAATGCCGCTCTTGGCGGTATAGAAGGCGGGCAGCTCGTCCGTGCCGTAGCCCACCACGGGCACGCCCTTGGTCTCCAAATACTCCATGGTCCGGGGCAGATCCAAAATGGCCTTGGCGCCGGCACAGACCACGCAAACCGGGGTCCGGCCCAGTTCGTCCAAGTCTGCGCTGATGTCCATGGTGTCCTGGCCCTTGCGGTGTACGCCGCCGATGCCGCCGGTGGCGAAAACCTTTATGCCGGCCATATGGGCAATGATCATGGTGGCGGCCACGGTGGTGGCTCCGTCCATCTTCTTGCTCAGCAGCATGGGAATATCCCGGCGGCTGGCCTTGGTCACCTTGGTGCCCTCCCGGCCCAGATAATCAATCTCCTCCGCCGTCAGCCCCGCACACAGCTTCCCGCCGATAATGGCGCAGGTGGCGGGCACGGCGCCGTTGTCCCGGCACACCTTCTCGCAAGCGAAGGCGGTCTCCACATTCTGGGGATAGGGCATGCCGTGGGAGATGATGGTGCTCTCCAGGGCCACCACCGGCTTCCCCTCCTGTAGGGCTTTCTCCACCTCCGGGCTCAGCTTCAAATAGGGATTCAGTTCCATATGTGCTCCTTTCTTTTGGCAAAATTCGTTTTGGCTCTTTCTATTATACTGCTTTTGTGGTACAATACACAAGAACAAATCAAGGAGATTTATGGTATATGAAACGAGCCAGCGGCGTTTTGCTGCATGTCACCAGTTTGCCGTCCCCCTATGGGGTGGGTACTTTGGGCAAGGAAGCCTATGCCTTCGTGGATTTCCTTCACCGCGCCCGGCAGAAGTATTGGCAGATGCTGCCCCTGAACCCCACCGGATTCGGCGATTCCCCCTATCAAAGCTCCTCCACCTTCGCCGGCAACCCGTATTTGATTGATTTGGATATACTGAAGGAGTGGGGCCTCATCACGGATGAGGACATCGGCACCGACTGGGGGGATGACCCCCGCAAGGTGGACTTTGACCTGCTCTATCGTCGCCGCCGCCAGGTCCTGGAAAAGGCTTTTTCCCGTTTCCACCGGGAGGAGATGAAGGACTATTGTCGGGAGAAAGCCTGGTATCTTTCCGATTGGGCTCTGTTCTCGGCCTTAAAGGACCGTTTTGACGGTCAACCCTGGAATCAGTGGCCCGAGGATATCCGCAACCGGGAGCCGGACGCCATGGAACGCTATCGACAGGAGCTGAGCGAGGGCATCGCCTATCACAGCTTCGTCCAGTTCTGCTTCGATGTCCAGTGGCAGCAGCTTCACGACTACGCCCGCAGCCAGGGCGTCTCCTTCATCGGCGATATTCCTATCTATGTTCCCTTTGACAGCGCCGATGTCTGGGCTCACCAGCACCTGTTCCAGTTGGATGAGGCGGGGAATCCCAGCCTGGTGGCCGGCGTGCCCCCGGATTATTTCTCCGAGCTCGGCCAGCTGTGGGGGAAC
Organism: Clostridia bacterium; assembly: GCA_017451295.1. Classification (GTDB taxonomy): domain Bacteria; phylum Bacillota; class Clostridia; order Christensenellales; family CAG-138; genus RUG472. The sequence continues at coordinate 16,219 of JAFSPW010000110.1, read as the reverse complement.
CCGGTCTATGATTGGCAGGCCAACGAAGCGGAGGACTTCGCCTGGTGGCGCAGCCGGGTCCTGGCCGCCTCCCAGCGGTGCGATGTCATTCGTATCGACCATTTCAGGGGTCTGGAAAGCTATTGGGCCGTAGCCTTTGGCGCTCCCGATGCCCGCAACGGTCAATGGTATCCCGGCCCTGGCATGAAGCTGATTCGCGCCCTGCAATCGGAGGGCCTGGGGGACAGCATCATTGCCGAGGATTTGGGCTTCTTGACCCCGGAGGTGAAGAAGCTGTTGAGCGACTCCGGCTGCCCCGGCATGCGGGTGATGCAGTTTGGCTTCGAACCCATGGGGGACTCTCGGGAGCTGCCCCATAACTATGTACAGAACTCGGTGGCCTATCTGGGCACCCACGATAACGACACCATCATGGGCTGGTTCCATAACTGCCCCCCTCAGGATGCGGCCTTTGCCGTGGACTATCTGGGTCTGAACCAGCAGGAGGGCTTCCCCTTCGGCTTCATCCGTGGGCTCATGACCTCCGTTGCCAACCTTACCGTGGTCCAGCTTCAGGATTTGCTGGGCCTTGGCACCGAGCATCGCATGAACCTGCCCGGCACCACCGGCTGGTGGACCTGGCGCTCCCTGCCCGGTGAAATCACCGAGCAGCTGGCCGACCGCCTGGCCTATTACACCCGCATGACCGGCCGAGCCCCCAACCCCAAAAAGAGATAACCTTCCCGGGGCCGGAACGAGGGCTGCCATACCATCCCCCAACCCCATGAGGCGGCATGGCCAACCCTTCCTTTCGGCCCTTTTCAACACTCATAATAATATATTATTTTTTGCAGAGGATTTTTCTCTCCCAGAATTGTCACTATAGATGAACTCTATGGTGCAAGCCCCACAGCCTGGATGCCAATACGAATTTGAGTGGTTATATCTTGCGTAAAAGATAGGTATCACTGGAGGAAAAATGAACAAGCATATTATAGTAACGGCCATTTTAGCCCCAGTTTTCGTAGCTGTTTTTTTGCTGACGTCATTTAAGGCGCAGGAAAAGAGCGATTCGATTGCAGAAACGTATCACAACCCCATGCGACCCGGAAAAATCCTAAGTATCCAAACAGGAACCGACGGGATGCTATATATCTGGAATAGTAACCATTCCCTGATAAAGATGGATTCGGCTTCAGGAGAAAAAACGTATTTTTATCAGGATATTGAAAGAGGGGATGAAACTGTTTTCTGCGTAATAGGCGACGAGCTGCATTTCATCACCTACACAACCCGGGAAGTATATACTGCAGCTGGAAGGCTTCTTCGTCGCGAGGAAAACAAAGAATCGGTTCAAAACAGCAAAGTCGCCCATTCAGGTCATGCACTATATACCGTCAAAGATTACATATTGTTTCAGGAAGTATGGCAGATAACGCAGCAGGAAAAGAACTGTATCTATAGGCGGTTGAGTATAACGAGTTTTCAGATTTTCCTTGTCTGCTTTGCTGTCTTTTTCTATAGCACCGTTTGCGTTTTGAAGCAAGCAGGGATAGGGATGAAGTTTGCTTGGCGGCGCTAACGCCAAGGGAATGATTGTGCGATTTAAAGGAGGCGTCTTACAATATGGGTGCATGGGGAACAGATTTATTTTCCGATGATTATGCTTGCGATATCCGAGCGGACTACAAGGACAGGCTTCGTCGGGGCATGACCAATGAGGAAGCGGTGGAGGATATCTTAGCGCATAACCAGGCTACCATAGGCACGGATGACGAGCCGGTGCTGTGGTACGCTTTGGCAGATACCCAATGGGAATATGGCCGTCTGCTGCCAGAAGTAAAGGCAAAGGCGCTGGCTTTTCTGGATGCGGAACAAGATGACGACCGCTGGGAGACGCCGGAGCTGATGCAGAAGCGTCGTAAGGTGCTGGAAAAGCTCAGGGAGAAGTTGCTTTCGCCTCAGCCGCCGGAAAAGAAAGTCCGCAAATACAACTATTTTCACTGTCCCTGGAAATTGGGGGATGTGTTTGCATACCAGTTCCACACGGAGGAAAGCGAAAAATATGGCGTAAAGGGACAGTATATCGTCTTCCGGAAGATTACGGAAGATGAGTGCTGGCCAGGACATATTGTACCTGCTGTACATTTGTATCAATGGATAGGAAAGGAGTTGCCGTCTTTAGAAGAGATTCGTCATTTTCCTGTTCTTGTGACCAGCATACGAGCACAGAATGATAGAGAACGATACTTGTTTTCGTTTGCAGAATCATCCAAGCGATCAATACCCCTGGATTATTTGACATACTTGGGTAATATACAGGATGATCAACTATTCGAACGAGAGGAGCCAGAACCAGGATTTCTGGGCTATGAAGGTAGAGCATGGAAAATATTCGAACTCTGTTTTCTGAGCTGGTATTCTTGGCTGGTTGAAGAAAGCAAAAAAGCAAATGATTAGCCTGTGAACATTAGGAGGCGTTCTTCTGCCGTCCTTCGCCTGATAAAGAATAGGGAGCCCATAGGATTCTCATTCGAGTTTCGTAAGGGCTCTTTTGTGTTTTAATGAGTGGGCACGAGCCGCAGCAGCAGGTTGGATTGGTAGAAGAAACGGCCCAGGGGGGAGCTTTGGATAAACTCGCTGAGCCGGGGGACTACCACCAGCAATATGGGCACCAGCATCCAAAGGATGAACACCAGCAGTATGCCGTGCAGGAGCCCGATGCCGCAGGAGATGGGGGCATCATACCTGGCCAGGCGGGGGAGGCCCGAGGCGCCGAAGTCTATAAGCCGCAGCCCAAAGCCCAGCAGCAGCCGTATCACGGCAAAAAGGACCAGCAGGGAAAGGATGTTCAGCACCGTATCCACAATGGTTTGGTTGAAATAGTCCCCCAGGGTGTAGATGCCCTGGCTGCTGTATACCTGGCCTTTGATGTTCTTTTTCACCGCCCGATCGAGAGGCACGGGCATATCGGCGTTGAGAATCACCGCTTCCAGGTCCGTATCGCCAATCTGTGCGGCGGGCACATGGACCAGCTCCACGCTGGTCTCGTTGATGTATTCATAGCCCTCAAAGTAATAGAGCATCATCTCATACAGGCTTTCCTGCTTCTGAAAGGCACCGGACAGGCTCGAGCACAGCACCAGCGCCAGAATAAAGGACAGGACGGATAAGCCAAGGCTGATGGCCGAATAGACCACCCCCCGATAAAACCCGGCCAGGATGGCGATAGCCAGCAGCAGCAAAATGACGATATCTACCATGGCTTGCTCCTTATGACTTGCGCTCGGCCAGATAGCAGTCTTCACCGCTGACCAGCAAGAAGGTTTTCTCGCTCAGCTCAATGGCCTGGTCCGCCGGATACAGCAGCTCCAAATCCGAGGAGTTACGCCCCGCATAGGTATAGCTAATCAGGCGGGTGCGGGTGACGATGCGGATGCCGTCGTCCTGCAAAAAGGCGTTGACGATGTTCTCCCCACTGTAGAGGGACAGCATGGTGGTGCTGGGGGAGTCCGCTTCCGCCAGGGACAGCATATACACCGTGTGCTCGTTGCCGGAGCTGCGGGGCTTTAGCAGGAAGCGGACGGCGGTGGCGCTGGTAGCCATGTCCAAAACCTCCTTGCCGTAGATGCCCACCCGATACCGCTCCCGACTGCTGTCCAGGGAATAGCGGATGATATCCTCGGTGCCGATGAGAAACACGGATTCCTCTGTGAAGAACACCTTCTCAATGCTCTGGTCGTAGAAGGAGGGGTAGTAGCTCATGGCGCCGCCGTTGTTAAAGTCGTACAGGCGGACCGTGGTCACCGGCAGGGAAGCCTGGGTGTTGACACAGATGACCCACAGCAGCTCCCGATTGAAACTGGTTTCAAAGCCGAAGTTCACCACCTTGCTTTCGGAAAAGTCGATGGTGCTTTCCAGTGGCTGGGCGGCGGCGGTGAACACCACAATGGAGTCAAGGCCGCTCACCTCGTTGGTCCGCAATGCGGCGCAGTAGTTCCTGCCGCAGGCCACGCCCCGAATGGTGCCGTTGAGGGGCAGGGGGTCAAAGTTCCGAAGCTGCAGGGTGGAGCCGGAATACACCGCCGTAATGCTGTTGGATACCCCATAGCCGTCTATGGGGGCTTTGAGCTCGATGGCGGTGCTCTTTTTCACATCGTTCACATGAAACTGAATCAGCGCCTGGTCGGAGGCATAGGAAAGATAGTCCCCGGACACGGTATAATCCATGTTGGCTTCGATGGCCGCCCGCTCATACTCCAAACTGGTATCCCGCTGGCGGAACATGAAATAAAACAAGGCAAACACGCCGCCAAAGAGGATCAAGGCGACGGCGCCGAATAAAAGCAATCGAGCTATGTTGATTCGTGGTTTCATACCCACATACTTTATCACTGTTGGCTCTGCCCGGTCAATATGCTGGGCTTAAAGTTTCCAATTGATTTTCCCTTTCTCCAATTGGGGCGTTGCTGTGAATTTAAGGAAACATAGGGTTTTTATGAGGGATTACCGCTTGCAATTAAAAGGGGGCTATGGTAGAATAACACGCTATAATACAATGTACAAAGTATGCAATACAGCAAAAAGAAGGAGAAACAACTCATGTCAGCGTTGGAAATGAAGGAAGGCAACATCGCCAAGCTCACCATCACCGTGGATAAGGACGCCTTTTTGAAGGCCCTTACCGAGGCCTATCATAAAACCGCCAGCCGGTATCCCGTGCCGGGCTTTCGCAAGGGCAAGGCCCCTCGCAAGGTCATCGAAGCCAACTATGGCGCCATGGTCTTCTATGATGAGGCTTTCGACCTGTGCTGGGCAGAGCCCTACGATGCCGCCATTGCCGAGCATAATCTGACCCCCGTGGACCGTCCCTCTGTGGAGATTACCGCCATCAGCGAGGACAAGGGTATCGAGTATGTGGCTGAGGTCCAGCTCAAGCCCGAGGTCACTTTGGGCCAATACAAGGGCATTGCCGTGCAGAAGCAGGCATATACTGTCACTGAGGAAGAGCTGGATGCGGAGCTCGAAGCCGAGCGGCAGAAGCAGGTGGTCTATACCGATGTGGACCGCGCCGTTGAGGACGGAGATCGAATCATCCTCGACTACTGCGGCAAGGTGGACGGCGTGGCGTTCCCCGGCGGCACCGCTGAGGATCAGTCCCTGGACATCGGTTCCCATACCTTCATCCCCGGCTTTGAAGAGCAGCTGGTGGGCATGAAGCCCGGCGAGGAGAAGGACATCAATGTCACCTTCCCCGAGGAGTATCATGCTGAGGACTTGAAGGGCAAGGCCGCCGTGTTCACCTGCAAGGTGAAGACCGTCCAGCAGAAGGAGCTGCCCGAAATCGACGACGAGTTCATCAAGGACATCTCCGAGCAGGACACCGTGGCGGAGTGGAAGCAGGCCAAGCGCCAGGAGCTTATGGACATTCGTGAAAAGCAGGCCAAGAACGCCCGGGAGAACGAGCTGCTTACCAAGGCCGCCGAAAACGCCCAGGTGGACATTCCCGCCTGCATGATCGACCGGGAAGTCCAGTACATGATGCAGAACATGGCCTATCAGCTGGCGGCTTCCGGCCTGAAGATGGAGGACTACTTCAAGTACATGGGCACCGACCAGGAGAAGATGGCCGCCATGTATCGCCCCGATGCCGAGCAGCAGGTCCGGGTGCAGCTCGTGGTGGAAGCCATCAAGAAGGCGGAGAACATCACCGCTTCCGATGAGGACATCGAAAAGGCCATCGCTTCCTATGCCCAGAACAACGGCATGACCGTGGAGAAACTGAAGGAGAATTTGACCGACTCCGACCGGGAATACTTTGCTGACAGAGCCTGCGCCGACAAGATTGTGGACCTGCTGGTCAGCACCGCAGTAGAAACGGAGGAGGCGGCGGAATAACTTCCGCTTAGACGGTCTATATTCCCTTGGTAAGGAGGAAACAACATGAATCTGATTCCCTATGTAGTGGAACAAACCAACCGGGGCGAGCGGTCCTATGACATCTATTCCCGGCTGCTGAAGGACAGAATCATCTTCTTGGGCGGCGAGGTCAACGATGACGTGGCCAACAGTATCATTGCCCAAATGCTTTTCCTGGAGGCGGACGATCCGGATAAGGACATCTATCTGTATATCAACAGCCCCGGTGGCTCCGTTACCGCAGGCCTCGCCATCTATGACACCATGCAGTATCTTCGCTGCCAAGTGAGCACCATCTGCGTGGGCCTGGCGGCCAGCATGGGCGCCTTTTTGCTGGCGGCCGGTGCCAAAGGCAAGCGCAAGTGCCTGGAGAATGCGGAGATTATGATTCACCAGCCCTCCGGCGGCGCCCAGGGCAAGGCAACGGATATCTCCATCGTGGCTGAGCAGATTCTCAAAATCAAGAAACGGCTAAATGAGATTCTGGCCCAGCGGACCGGTCAGCCGGTGGAAAAGGTCACCCGGGATACGGAGCTGGACAACTACATGGATGCCAACGAGGCCATGGCCTATGGCATCGTGGACGAAGTGATTGCTCCCCGGCGATAAGCAAGAAAGGATAATAGGAATACATGAGTAAATACGGTTCCAATGGCACACGGGACAAGGAAGGCTATGAAAAGGTTCGCTGCAGTTTCTGCGGCAAGCCCCGCAGCGATGTGAAAAAGCTGATTGCCGGTCCCAACGTGTACATCTGCAACGAGTGTGTGGAGCTGTGCCAGGAGATCGTGCGGGAGGATATGGAGAGCCAGCGGGCCAGCGCCGGGGACTTCATCCAGGAGATTCCCAAGCCCCGGGAGATTGTGGCCGCTTTGGACGAATATGTCATCGGTCAGCAGGACGCCAAGCGAGCCCTGGCAGTTGCGGTCTATAACCATTACAAGCGCATTCGCTCCGGCGAGGACATGGAGAAGGACGGGGTGGAGCTGCAAAAGAGCAACATCGTTATGCTGGGGCCCACTGGGAGCGGCAAAACCCTGTTGGCCCAAACCCTGGCCCGGATTCTGGATGTTCCCTTTGCCGTGGCCGATGCCACGTCTTTGACGGAGGCCGGCTATGTGGGGGACGATGTGGAGAACATTCTGCTCAAGCTCATCCAGGCTGCGGACTTTGACATTGCCCGGGCCCAGTGCGGCATCATCTATATCGACGAAATAGACAAGATTGCCCGCAAGGGGGAGAATGTGTCCATCACCCGGGATGTGTCCGGCGAAGGCGTGCAGCAGGCTCTGCTGAAGATTCTGGAGGGCACCGTTGCCAATGTGCCGCCGCAGGGCGGCCGCAAGCACCCCCAGCAGGAGTGCCTGCAGATCGATACCACCAACATCCTGTTCATCTGCGGCGGTGCCTTCACCGGCATCGAGAAGATTATCGAGCGGCGTACGGGCCAAAAGATGCTGGGCTTCGGCGCTCCCATCAAGTCCAAGGAAGAGAAGGACATCGGCCAGGTGCTAAAAGCCATTCTTCCAGAGGATTTGCTGAAGTTCGGCCTGATTCCCGAGTTTGTGGGCCGTGTCCCCGTCATCGTCACTCTCGACAGCCTCGACGAGGATGCCCTGATGCACATCCTCACCGAGCCTAAGAACGCTCTTGCCAAGCAGTATGCCCGCCTCTTTGAAATGGACGGCGTGGAGCTGGTGCTGACGGAGGATGCGCTTCGGGCCGTAGCCAAGGAAGCCATCGAGCGCAAAACCGGCGCCCGTGGCCTAAGGGCCATCATGGAGGATGTGATGCTGGATGTGATGTACGACATCCCCTCCGAGCCGGATATTAAGGCTTGCGAAATCAACGGCGACGTCATTCGCAAGCTGAAGAAGCCCACCATCATCCATCGGGAGGAAGGCTTGCTTCTGGATGCACCCAAGGCCGCCCGCCCCCGTCGCAAGGCGGTGGAGCCCAAGGCCACCCCCAAAGCAGAATAACGCAAAGACAGCAAAAGAAGCGGAATCCCCGCTTCTTTTTTGCATTGGGTTGTGGTACAATTCGGATAGATAATTCGTAGGAGGCAGATATGCGCAGCGACGGCAGAATGGAAAATCAATTGCGGCCCGTGGAACTGGTGCCCAACTTCACGAAAACCCAGGGCGGTTCCGTGCTCATCAACTGGGGGAACACCCGGGTGCTTTGTACCGCCTTGCTGGAGGAGGGGACCATGCCTTTCTTGAAGGGGACGGGGAAGGGGTGGCTCACGGCGGAGTATGCCATGCTTCCCTCCAGCACCGGTTCTCGGAAGAAGCGGGACCACATAAAGGTGGACGGCCGCTCCACGGAGATTCAGCGGCTCATCGGGCGAAGCCTGCGGGCTGCCGTGGACATGGAGAAGCTGGGAGAGAGGGTCATCTATATCGACTGTGATGTGCTTCAGGCCGATGGCGGCACTCGGACTGCCTCCATCACCGGCGCCTATGCAGCCCTGGCCCTTGGGGTAAAGAGATGGCTCGATGAGGGGCGATTGGAGCAGAATCCGCTGATTCATCAAATCGCCGCTGTGTCCGTAGGCATTTTAGAGGATACGCCGCTGCTGGATCTATGCTATGTGGAAGACTCCGCCGCCCAGGTGGATATGAACCTTGTCATGAACGAGGAGGGCGCCTTCATCGAAGTCCAGGGCACAGGGGAGGGTCGAGCCTTCTCTCGAGGCGAGATGGAAAAGCTCCTGGACCTGGCACAAAGCGGAATCAGCGTTCTGATGGATAAACAGCGGCAAGCCATCGGCTAATTTGGAAAAAGACAGCATTGCACTATTGCCAGCGGAAAACAATTCCGCTATACTAAAGGTTAGGATACACAGTATTAGGTGGCGAATGCCGCCAGAGGAGGAAAGAATATCATGGATAAGCAGGAAGTAAGGGAGCTCAAAGCGCTAGCCACCCGCATTCGTCTGGCGGCGCTGGATGCCATCCATTCCATTGGCTCCGGTCATGTAGGCGGTGCGTTGAGCATTGCCGATGTTATGGCCGTGCTCTATGGTCGGGAGATGAACGTGCGGGTGGAGGACCCCAAGTGGGCGGATCGGGACAAGCTGGTCTGCTCCAAGGGCCATGCCGGCCCCGGTGTCTATGGCACCTTGGCTGTCAAGGGGTTCTTCCCCTATGAGGAGCTGTTGACCCTGAACAAGGGCGGCACCAGACTCCCCAGCCATTGCGATAGAAACAAGACCCCCGGCATCGATGTGACCACCGGCTCCCTGGGCCAGGGCACTTCTCAGGCCGTGGGCCTCGCTTTGGGCGATAGGCTCAAGGGCCGCAGCAACCGGGTGTTCCTCATCGTCGGTGACGGCGAGATGGGGGAGGGGCAGTGCTGGGAGGCTTTCGCCTTTGCCGCCGCTCACAAGCTCAGCAACCTGGTGGTCCTTATCGACTGGAACAAGCGGCAGCTGGACGGCTACTGCGACCAGGTCCTGCCTATGGGCAGCTTTGTGGATAAGATGACCGCCTTCGGGTTCGATACCGTTCAGGTTCCCGGCAACGATGTAAAAGCCGTGGCAGAGGCCCTGGAACGGACCCGTAACGGCGGCGACAAGCCCTATGCCATCGTGCTTGACACAGTGAAGGGTGCCGGCGTGGAGGATGTGGTGAACACCGAGATGAACCACAGCGTGCCGGTGAACGACGAGAAGTTTGAAAAGTGGACCAGCGAACTCAAGGCCGAGCTGGCGGCGTTGGAGGGCTAAGACTATGAAGATTGTGTATAACGGTGAAATGGACGAGCGGCTGTGCAAGTCCGTATTGGGTGAAACCATTCCCGCCATTCTGGAAAGCGACCCGGATACTATCTATCTGGATGCGGACTTGATGAGCTGCATCGGCACCTTAAAGTATGCCAAGGCCCATCCCGACCGGGCGATTGACTGCGGCATCGCTGAGGCCAATATGGCCGGTGTGGCGGCTGGTCTTGCCATGGCCGGCTTTAAGCCCCTGATTCATTCCTTCGGCATCTTCGCCTCCCGCCGTATCTATGACCAGATTTTCCTGAGCGGCGGCTATGCTAAGAATGACATTACCGTCCTGGGCACGGATCCCGGTGTCACCGCCGCACTGAACGGCGGCACCCATATGCCCTTTGAGGATGTGGCTCTGTATCGGGTCCTTCCCGGTTCCACGGTGCTGGAGCCCTCCGACCCCACCTGCCTTATCAGCCTTATGAAGCAGTGCGTCAATCGCCCCGGTGTCAAGTACATCCGGGTGGGCGGTAAGCAGTTGGCCAAGGTATATGAGGATGGGGCAGAGCTGCCCATCGGCAAGGCTCCCGTTCTGCGGGAGGGCACCGATGCGGTCATCTTCGCCGCCGGTATCATGGTCCATGAAGCCATGCAGGCCGCCCTTTCCCTGGAGATGGAGGGCATCTCTGTGGCTGTTGTGGATTGCTATTCCATCAAGCCCCTCGATGTGGAAACTGTGGCTGCTTATGCAAAGAAGACCGGCGCTGTGGTGGTAGCCGAGAACGCCAACCGTCATGGTGGCCTCTATTCCGCCGTGCTGGAAGTGCTGGACGAACAGGCACCCGTTCCCGCTGCCAACGTGTCTGTGGAGGACGAGTTCGGCGAGGTGGGCTCTCAGAGCTATCTGCAAAAGCGCTTTGGCCTCACCGCCGAGCATATCGAGCAGCAGGTCAAGGCCGTCATCGCCCGGAAAAAGGCGTAACAGCGCTCATACATACTAATAGTAAAGGGCCGCGTTTGCGGCCCTTGGTTTTCCTTATTACAGACGCTCAGATAAAAACAATAACCACCCATACGAGGTGGTTATTTGTTTGGTGGGGATGTAGGGATTTGAATTCTCGCCTGCGGGCTTGGTCGGGGTGCGGATCTGAAGCCCCACGGGGGCTTCATTCACTACCGCACCCGTTCGAGTCCCATTGGTATAGACCAAAAGAAATACCACCCAGCGGGTGGCATTTCTTTTGGTGGGGATGTAGGGACTCGAACCCTAGACCTCTGCGATGTGAACACAGCGCTCTAACCAGCTGAGCTACATCCCCAGGCGCAAAATGAATTATACAGTATTGTGATTCATTTTGCAAGTCTTTTTTTTAAGTTATTTGAATTATTCGTAATCCTGCTCTGCCTCGTTGTGGGCATGCTTGGCTTTTTTGCCCTGTTTCCGGTAAAAAAGCTTCCAGGTGCAGACAAGGAACACCACGCCCAGCACGAGGGAAAGCCCGGCCAGAATCACATCGAGATAGCGGGTGACGAAAACCTGCTCGTCCAGGAAGTGGAGCATGGGGTTAAACCCGTCCAGAATATAGAACACAATATAGATGATGGACAGCACGATGGCGGCGTTGGCAATGACGGTGGATGCAATCTGCAGCCAGCGGGGGATGGAAGTCTTCTTTTTCATAATCATTCATTCTCCTTTATTGGTTCGGCAATATACACGATATCGCTGGTATCTCGTCCGTTGGGTCCGTAAACCTTTCCATTGAAATAGAGGGCAGAGGAGGCGCCGCCGTCCATGTTGTAGGCGGCTTTGAGCCCCAGGTCGGCACACAGCAGGGACAGTTCCTCAAAGGTCAGCCCCCGCTCCCCGTTGCGGCCGTTGACCACGAAGAAGCAATAGTGGCCCGGTTCGTAGTAGCCGATTACCGTGCGGGGATTGGCTTTGCCCAGAGAGGAGTTGAACTTGGTCTTAGATGCTCCGGCTTCATCCAGCAGGGCGGGACCGAAGTACCACATATGCAGCGGCGTTTTGGCAGCAATGCCGTCAAAGTCCACGGTCTTGTTCTTTGTTTCGATGGTCTCCATGGTGCCATCGGCATACAGCACGCACAAATCTGCGGTGATCTTGTTATACCGCTGAATTTCAACGCCGTTGCGATAGAACCAGCCGTGGTTGTTGCTGTAGGCGTTGAGGAAGTAGTCCGTGTTCACCGCCAGAATGCCGTTGTTGGCTTCGCTCATGGGCTTGACCCGGTCGGTCTCCGTTGCCTTGGCGGCGTATGCGGTGCGAAGACTGGAGATGTCCTGCAGATAGATGTCCGCAAAGGTGTAGTTCATGCGGGTGTTCTTGTTGTTGGCAATCTCGAACCCGCAGAAGGGGCAGGCACCGGCGGCATCGGCAGTGTGACCGCATGTAGCGCAAACATAGCCCGTCCGCTCTTCGAGCTCGATGGCAACATTCTCACTGCGATAGGCCGTATCTGTGGAGACGACTTCGGCTGAGAACTTTTCGGCAAACTTCCCCTTCAACAACCCTTCGGGTTCCGGCGCAGGAGTGTCCGTGGGCTCGGGGGTGGCGGTGGGGGCAGGGGTCTGCTCGGTAGTGCTGGGAGTGTTTTCTTCACCGGATGCACTGGGGGCAGGAGTGTGTGTAGGGGCGGCAGTAGGTTCCGCCGTCTCTTCCGGCACGGCGGTGGCCTCCGGCACGCTGGCTTCCTGGGAGGGGATGACAATTTCCACCGGCCTCCAGGGGAAGAAGCGGAACACCTGAGCGCACACCAAATAGGACAGCACACCAAAGGCGGCCAGGTCCGCCAGAACCATACGCAGAATGCGTTTCTTATCTCTCTTAGTCATTGGTTTTATCCTTTGCAAACACAAATTTCCGTTGGAGCACAAAGCTCATCGGATAGGCAATCAACTGAACGATGATGTAGGCAAGCCACTTGGGGATGCCGCAGATAACCACGAACAGGTGCAGCAGCCCATAGTGCATACCGAAGATGAGCAGCGCCAGCACCGCATACCGGAAGAAGCTGGTCTTGTTGTCCGTCTCAAAGACCATCCGCTTGTTGAGATAATAGTTCAGCACGGAGCTAAGGACCCGGGAAGCGGCGGTGGAGATGAGCAATGACTGTCCCCAACTCCTGGTCACCAGGCTCAGCACCAGGAACAGCACATACTCGAACAAAAAGCTGATGAGGGAGGAGCTGACGAACATGAGAATCATCTTATAGATGCGCCAGCCGTCCCGCAGGGCTCTAAAGTGCGAAGAGGCGTTGTCCTCGATGTACACCGTCTCGATGGGCACCTCCACAATGCGAATCTGTTCTCGGCAGCAGAAGAGGAGCTGGCTGATTTCGTACTCGTATCTATCCCCGCTGAGGGAGAGCATCTTGGGAATGTTGTTTCGGGAGAAGGCTCTCAGCCCCGTCTGGGTATCGTATACCTTCACTCCCGTGGAGGCGGCGAACACCAGCCGGGTGATGGCGTTGCCGGCCTGGCTCTTAAAGGGCACGTTCCCGGTGAAGCGGCGGGAGCCGGTGACCAGAGCGTCTTTGTTCCTGCGGAAGGTCTCCACCACCCGAATTACATCCGAGGGCAGGTGCTGCCCGTCCGCATCCACGGTGATGACCCCTTCCTCCTCGGGAAAGTGGTCGTACACATAGCGGAAGGCTGTCTTCATGGCGGCGCCCTTGCCCTTGTTCACCTCGTGGTGCAGCACCGTCACCCGTTCCTTCTTGGCCAGCGCCTCAAACAAGGGCAGGCACTCTGCTCGGCTTCCATCGTCTACTATGACCATGGAAAAGTCGGTTTTCTCAAGCAGTTCCTCCACAACACCTGCCAGCTTCTCGTCCGGCTGGTATGCGGGAATGACAATCATCATATATTTCAAATCCCTTTTCTGCAAAAACTTTTCCTATTATACCACAGCTTTTTCAAAAGGGAAGAGTGAAACAAATCTATCTGGTCCCGGATTTGTAAACTGTTTGTAATTTTGAATAGTCCGGGGTGGAAAGTGCCACATTTCCAGTATATGATTAGAGCAATTGAGAAGGAGTGGGTAACACATGAAAGGTACTGATACTAAAAAACGAACCTGGCTGTATGCGGCCATCGGGGTCGCGGCAGTGCTGGCCATCGCCCTGGGCGTACTGCTGGGCGGCAAGATTTCCGGAGTGCTTTTCTCCGGGGAGGATTTGTTTACAGAGGTAACGGAGCCCACCATGACGCCCCTGCCGCTGGATGTTTCCGCTGCCCCCGGCGAGGAGGAGGCAACTCCCGTGCCGACTGGGGAGGAGCCTGTCACCCCTGCCCCCACGGAAGACCCCTATGCCGCCGTGGAGAAGGTGGCGGACAAGGACATGATGAAGGGCATCGTGAACATCCTGTTCATCGGCGTGGACTATGAGCAGGCCCGGGTGGAAAAGGGCTGGTCCGGCAAAGGCGGCAACGCCTTCCACTCCGATGTGATGCTCGTGTGCGCCGTCAATTTCAACGAGAACCGGGTGGACCTCATCTCTCTGCCCCGGGACACCTATGCCAGCATTCCCGGCGTGAAGGGCATCTATAAGCTCAACGCCTCCCTGAACTGCGGTACCGACGGCAAGAACTACGGCATATACTGCGAGGACGGTCAGGGTTTTGAAAAGGTGTGCGAGGCCGCCGAATGGATGCTGGGCGGCATCGATGTGGACTATTACTATGCCGTTACCATGGAGTCCGTAAAACAGATTGTGGACATCGTAGGCGGGGTCTGGTACAACCTGGAGGGGGACTTTGATAACGGCGGCCGCTACTATAAGGCGGGCTATCAGTTTATGAACGGTCAGGCTTGCCTGGACTACATGCGGGTGCGAAAGGCCGGTCACGGTCAGCTTCCCACGGGGGATGACGACAGGGTCAACCGGCAGAAGCGGATGATGGTGGCTATCTTCAAGAAGATGCAGGAGGAGAACCTGGTGCTCAAGGTGCCGGAACTGCTGGCCGCCTTCGACGGGTCCCTGTTCACCAACTGCAACATGTCCCAAACCGCCGCTCTGGCCCTCTTTGGTTCTAAGCTGAACCCGGACAACATCGGCGCCTATTCCATGTCCGGCAGCGGGGCTACCCTGTTCCATTGGAACTTCCTGTTCACGGACCAGAGCAACCGGGTGAACATCATCAAAAAGATTTACGGGGTGGATGTGAGCACCTATCCCAAGTATTCCGAAGCCTATGGCCGCTATGAGTGGTGCAAGATGCTCCAGGACCAGTACATGGAGATCTGCGACCCGTTGAAGACCTATGTGCAAAAGCTTATCGACGAGGACGATAAGCTGCCGGAGACCTTGGAGGAGAGCCCTGCCCCCACGGATACGCCCCCTGCCGAGGAAACCCCGGCCCCCAATACGCCGGAGACCACCCCGCAGAGTACGCCGGAAAGCACCCCGGCGCCCACCGCAGCTCCCACGGAACTACCAGCCACGCCTACGCCCGCTCCCCAGGAGCAGGAGGGGGCGGTACCCGGCCGGACCATCCGGTATCTAAAGGGGGTGGAGGGCACCCGCCAGTATTCCAAGGAGGAACGGGACCTGTTCGAAAAATACAAGGCTGCCTTGTCGGAATTAAAGAGCCAGTATTCCACCGCCGACAAGGAGGCCAAGAAAGCGGCCAGCCGCAAGAGCAACTCTCTAAAGAGCGTGTCCACCAGCCTTCTGGCCCAGATGATTGAGGTCCAGGATTTGGCGGTGTCCGTGGCCAAGACCTTTGGCTATGACAAGGTGCCCAACATCGCCATCACCAATTACCCCAACGAGACCTATCACAGCAAGTCCCCCTGGGGATTGAACTTCTGGGACAACAAAAAGATAAATGCCATAGATGTGAACTTCAACTAATACTAATCCACGCCTAACCCATGCACATTGGGCGTCACCTTCTGTGCCGGTTCTGCTTCGTCAAATCTTGATTGACGGTCCCCAGTCAATCTGCGATTCTCCTCATGGAACCAACGCAGAATTTGCTCGCCGACTGAACATGTTTTAGACGCGGATTAGTATAAGCACACAAACGAAACGGCCTGTCGGAACCATTCCGGCAGGCCGTTTGCGATGCTGACTTATAGACTGCGAATCAGGTTTACGGTGTCCTCCAGGTGCATGCCGCGGGACCCCTTTACGAGGATGGTATCTTCATCGGAAAGGAGGGCGGGCAGGGCGCAAAGCAGCTCCTGCTGCTGTAGGTAGCCCCTGCAGCCTGCTTCTTTTGCGATGGGGGCAAAGAGGGCGCCAACGCCCACAATCATATCCACTCCCAGGTCCTTTGCCTCTTGCAGCACTCGATGATGGAGGGCGGGAGCCTGGTCACCCAACTCCAGCATATCCCCCAAAATGCAGACTTTGCGTCCCTTCGCTCGGGAAAGAACCTGCAAAGAGGCGGCCATGGAGGTGGGGTTGGCATTGTATACATCGTTGAGCAGGGTGAAGCGAGGCAGCTTTTCCACGGTCATGCGCCCAGAGAGGGGGGAGAAGGCAGCCAAGCCCCGCTGCATGTTCTCTAACGGCACCCCAAGCTCAATTCCCACAGCGATGGCGGCCAGGGCGTTGAGCACCATATGAT
>JAFSPW010000109.1 GCA_017451295.1 Clostridia bacterium | reverse complement strand
TCAACCCTTGCCTCCACCGTTTGGCACAGCTAAATGGGGGAGGTGGCATTTTTGCCTTGGCAAAAATGACGGAAGGGGAGGCATGATAAAGCCCGGGGCCGTGAGGCGCCCGGGCCTTCCTTCATGGAGCGAAGCGAGAAATCATGGCGGAGCCAATTCATGGGCGGCAGCCCAATTCATGGCGTAAGCCAATTCATTCAATGATTTGCACCTGCGGTGCATGAATTGCCCTGCGGGCATGAAATGAACCTGGCGGTTCGTGAATTGACGGCTGACGCCGTCGTGAATTGCCGCCGGGGGCGGCATTGGGCCCCCTCACACGGGGGCCGCCCCGGGAACCGTAGGGGAGGGGCTTGCCCCTCCCGGGAGGGTTTGCCGCTTTACGCAAGGGGACGCCAGGAACCGCCCAAAACACCTTGATTTTTCTGCCCGCATCTGTATACTATATTCTGCCTGTGTACGGGCAAAAGGAGACTCAGTTTTGATTTTCGGGGAGCATATCAATCGGTATTATCTGCAATACGCACCGGTGCTGCTGCTGGGGGCGGCGGCGCTCGTGCTGGTGGACTATGTGCAGCTCATCATTCCGGAGCTGTATCGTCTGCTTATCAACGGCATCCACGAGGGGCAGGTTCTCTACCGGGGGGCCACGGTGCCCTTTACGGTGGACTTTCTGCTGGACTCCATCTGCCTGCCGCTCGTGTGGGTGATTCTTATCATGGTGGCGGGCCGGTTTTTGTGGCGGGTGTGCTTCTTTGGCTCCGCCATCGGGGTGGAGACGGATTTGCGTATCCGCATGTTCGACCACTGCAAGGAGCTGAGCCGGGAGTATTATCAGCTGCACAAGGTGGGCGGGCTGATGAGCCTGTTCACCAATGACCTCGACACCATTCAGGAGTGCTTCGGGGACGGCATGCTCATGCTCTTTGACGCCGCCTTTTTGGGGGTCCTGGCCCTTGTTAAGATGTGGCGCATGGATATAACCATGACGCTGCTGACCTTGCTGCCGCTGAGCATCCTGCTGTTTTTGGGCCTGTTTATGGGCAAGGCCATGACCCGGCAATGGGAGACGCGGCAGCAGGCGTTCTCGAACCTGTCGGACTTTAGCCAGGAGAGCTTCTCGGGCTTTGCGGTCATCAAGGCCTTTGTAAAGGAGCTGCAGCAGCTCAAGGAGTTTGAAAAGCTGAACGTAGAGAACGAGAAGGCCAATGTGACCTATACGAAGATTTCCACCCTCCTGCACGTGTCCATCACGCTCTTGGTGGAGACGGTCATCTGCGTCATCCTGGGCTACGGCGGGTATCTCGTGTACAGGGGCCGGTTCGATGCCGGGATGCTGGTGGAGTACATGGCCTACTTCTCCTCCGTGGTCTGGCCCGTCATGGCCGTGGCCATGCTCATTGAAAAGACCGCCCGGGGCAAGGCCTCCCTTAAGCGCATCGGGGAGCTGCTCGATGAGCAGGTGGCGGTGAAGGACGCGCCGGGGGCCAAACCCTTGGAGCAGGTGAAGGGGAAGATTGAGTTTCGGAATCTGAGCTTTGCCTATCCCGACGGGGCCTATGAGGCGCTGGAGAACGTGTCCTTTACCATCGAGGCCGGGCAGAGCGTGGGCATCGTGGGCCGGACCGGCTCCGGCAAGACCACCCTGGTGGATTTGATTCTGCGGACCTACAACGTGCCCCGGGGGACGGTGTTCGTGGACGATGTGGACGTGAACGACATCACCATCCGCTCCCTGCGGGAGGGCTGCGCCTATGTGCCCCAGGATAACTTCCTCTTCTCCGACACCATCGAAAACAACATCGGCTTCGGGGTGGACGACTGGGGCCCCGCAAGCGTGGAGCAGTCCGCCCGGCTGGCGGATGTCCACGAGAACATCATGGGCTTTACGGACGGGTACCAAACCGTCTTGGGGGAACGGGGGGTCACCGTGTCCGGCGGCCAGAAGCAGCGCATCTCCATCGCCCGGGCGTTGCTGAAAAACGCCCCGGTGCTCATTTTGGACGACTCCGTCTCCGCCGTGGATACGGACACGGAGAAGGTGATCTTAGAGAACCTGCGCGCGACCCGCCGGGGGAAGACCACCATCCTGATTGCCCACCGCATCTCCACCGTGGAGAACATGGACAAGATTCTCTTGCTGGACCGGGGCCGCCTGCTTGCCGCGGGGAGCCATCGGGAGCTGCTCGCATCCAGCCCGGAGTACGCCCGCATGGTGCAGCTGCAGCGGCTGGAAGAGGAGGCGAAGGCATGATGGAGGGGAAGAATATGCTTAGCTTACATCCCTTGCTGCTGGTGGGGGCCATCATCGGGGCGGTGTCGGTGGTGCTGATTATCGCCTATGCCTCCATCCGGGACAAGAAGCAGTCCATGGGTTTTGACCGACACATGAAGGACGGGGAAATCATTCGCCGCCTGCTCGTCTATGCCCGACCCTACTACCGGCAGTTCATCCTGGTGGGGGTCATCATGCTCCTGGGCATCGCCTATGACATCGTTTCGCCGCTTATCGTGGGCCGGATTACGGACATGATCCAGGGGGACTTTGCCCTAAGCGACCTCTATACCCTGGTGGCGGTGTATGGGAGCATTCTGCTCGTGTCCATGGGCTGTACCTATGTGCAGGCCATCCTTTTGCAGAAGGTGGGGCAGAAGATTATCTCCGGCATGCGAGAGGACTTGTTCGTCCACATCGAAGCCCTGTCCCACAGCCAGATGACCGCCATCCCCGTGGGCAAGCTCGTGACCCGCATCACCAACGACACCAACGCCATCTCGCTCATGTTCACGACCTTGCTTGTGAACCTAATAAAGAACGTCTTCGTGGTGGCGGGGGTGCTGGGGGCCATGGTCATGCTCAACTATGAGCTGACGCTCATGGTGCTGTGCTTCGTGCCGTTTATCGTTCTGTTCACGGTCATCTTCCGCAAGTTTGCCCGCCGGGCCTATCGCAAGGTGAAGGACAGGACCACGGACATTAACACCTATCTATCCGAAAACCTGTCCGGCATCAAAATCACCCAGATTTTCAACCGTCAGGGGGAAAAGCTGCGGGACTTTAGCCAAAAGAGCCACGACCTTGGCGGCGCCAAGCGGGAGCAAATCTTCATCTTCGGCATCTTTAGGCCCCTTGTGTATATGCTCTATATCTCCTCCGTGCTGTGCCTGTTCTATTTGGGCGGCAAGGGGTATCTGGAGGGGACGGTGTTTCTGGGCCAGGCGCTGACCTCCGGCACCATCGTCAGCTTCTATATGTACATCAACAAGTTCTTCACCCCCATCCAGAACCTGGCGGAGCAGTTCAATTGGCTCCAGTCCGCCTTCGCCTCGGCGGAGAAGGTGTTCACCATCATGGACATGGAGCCGGGGCTGCCCGATGCCCCCGATGCCGTGGAGCTGCCCGAGGTGAAGGGGGACATCGAGTTTCGGGACATGTGGTTCTCGTATGTGCCCGGGGAGTGGGTGCTAAAGGGCGTCAGTTTCCATGTCAAGCCCGGCCAGACCGTGGCCTTCGTGGGCGCGACGGGCTCCGGCAAGACCACCATCCTCTCCCTCATCTGCCGAAACTATGAGTTTCAAAAGGGGCAGATCCTCATCGACGGCGTGGACATCCGCCGCATCAAGGCCGCCTCCCTTAGAAGGCACTTTGGCCAGATGCTCCAGGACGTGTTCCTGTTCTCCGGCACGGTCCGCAGCAACCTCGCCCTGGGCCTACCTGCCACGGACGAGGAGATTATGGCCGCCTGCCGGTATGTGCATGCGGACAGCTTCATCGAGCGCCTCGAAAAGGGCCTGCATGAGCCCGTCCGGGAGCAGGGGAACAACTTCTCCGCCGGACAGCGGCAGCTGTTGAGCTTTGCACGCACCATCCTCCATGCCCCCCAGGTGCTGATTTTAGACGAGGCCACCGCCAACATCGACACCCAGACCGAGGTCCTCATTCAGGACTCCCTGCAAAAGATGATGGCCCGGGGGACCATGCTCATGGTGGCCCACCGGCTCTCCACCATCCAGCACGCGGACAACATCATCGTGCTGAATAAGGGCCGGATTACGGAACAGGGCACCCACCAAAAGCTTTTGGAACAGAGGGGGAAATACTATCAGCTCTACACCCTTCAGTTTGAAAGGGAGAGAGGGACGGGAGCATGAAAGGTATGCCGCCCCCGGCGGCAAAGCATGAACCGAAGGTTCAAATCATGACGGCAAGGCCGTCAATTCATGCGCCGTAGGCGCAAATCATTCAATGAATTGGCTTCGCCATGAATTGGGCTGCCGCCCATGAATTGGCTGCGCCATGATTTCTCGCTTCGCTCCATGAAGGAAGGCCCGGGTGCCTCACGGCCCCGGGCTTTTATTATGCCACCTCATCCGTCACGGCTTCGCCGTGCCACCTTCCCCTCAAGGGGAAGGCAAGGCGGGGAAGGCTTTGGGAAACGGATTCTTGCCTCCACCGTTATCCCTCCTGTCATCCCGACCGAGCCGCTCCCCCCTCTTGTCATCCCGACCGAGCGCAGC
>JAFSPW010000108.1 GCA_017451295.1 Clostridia bacterium | reverse complement strand
GCCTTCCCCTTAAGGGGAAGGTGGCGCGGCGAAGCCGTGACGGATGAGGTGGCATGATAAAAGCCCGGGGCCGTGAGGCCGCCGGGCATACCTTCATGGAGCGAAGCGAGAAATCATGGCGCAGCCAATTCATGGGCGGCAGCCCAATTCATGGCGTAAGCCAATTCATTGAATGATTTGCACCTGCGGTGCATGAATTGCCCTGCGGGCATGATTTGAACCTTCGGCTCGTGATTTGGCGGCTTGCGCCGCTTTTTCTCCTTTGAAAAAGTGGACGGGGCCGGTT
Source organism: Clostridia bacterium (assembly GCA_017451295.1). GTDB lineage: Bacteria > Bacillota > Clostridia > Christensenellales > CAG-138 > RUG472. The sequence continues at coordinate 6,922 of JAFSPW010000108.1, read as the reverse complement.
GTTTCTTGGAGGAAAGCTGGTATAATGGTGGCGATTGAAAGCAATGGAGGTCGAATATGGATCAGAGCATCCAGGGATTGATGAAGTTTTTGAAGCGGTCCGTGTCCCCCTATCACGGGGTGGCGGCGACGATTGAGATACTCAAGGCGGAGGGGTTTGAGGAGCTGAGCATGTACGGCAAGTGGCGCATCTTGCCCCAGGGGAAGTATTATGTGAACTGCCGGGGGTCCATGGCCATCGCCTTCACCGTGGGCAAAACCTTCTCGCCGCGGGGGGGCTTTCGCATTGCGGCCTGCCACATGGACTGGCCCTGCTTCTATATCAAGCCGGACCCGGAGATTGTCTCGGGCGGGTGCTTGAAGCTGACGGTGGAGCCCTACGGCGGGCAGATCTACCGGACCTGGATGGACCGGCCGCTATCCTGTGCGGGGCTCGTGACCTTGAAGGGGGCGGACCCCATGGAGCCGGAGCAGCGGCTGTTTGACTTTGGGCGGCCGCTGTTTACCATTCCCTCGCTTGCCATACACATGGACCGGGAGGTGAACAAGGGGGCGGCGCTCGACCCGGCCAAGGAGCTGATGCCGCTGGCGGACACGGTGGAAAAGGCCTTCAACAAGGACGACTATTTCCTTGGCCAGCTGGCAAAGGCCATGGGGGTGGACAAGGAGGACATCCTCTTCTTCGATTTGGTGCTCTATAATGCCGAGGAGCCGCAGCTTTTGGGCTTTGAGCAGGAGCTGCTTTCCTCGCCCCGGCTGGACAATTTGACCTCTGCGTTTGCGTGCCTGGCCGGGATTACGGGACCCCAGCGCAGCCACGGCATCAACATGGCCGCCTTCTTTGACAACGAGGAAATCGGCAGCCACACCAAGAACGGGGCGGACAGCAACACCTTCCCCTTCCTCATCGAGAAGCTGGCCGGGGCTTTGAACCTGCAGCGGGCGGATTATCTGGAAGCGTTGATGTCCGGGTTCCTCTTAAGCTGCGATGTGGGGCACGCCTTCCACCCCAACTACCCGGAGAAGTACGACCCCAAGGTGTACTCGGTGATGAACGGGGGCGTGGTCATCAAGATGAACTATGAGCAGCGCTATGCTACCGATGCCGTGGGCGTGGGCGTTATCGAGGGGCTGTGCCGCCAGCAGAACATCCCCTACCAGCGGTTTATGAACCGGGCGGGCATCCGGGGCGGCAGCACCCTGGGCGCCTTCGGGGCTTCGTACCTGAGCATGCGGGCGGCGGACGTGGGCGTGCCCATCCTGGCCATGCACGCCAGCCGGGAGCTCATGGGCGCCCGGGACCAGCAAGCCCTCAACGACCTCGTCAGCGCCCTGTTTCGGGAGGAATGACACACAGGCAGCCATACAAACAGAGGAGCCGGTAAGATGCTCATAAGAGTTTCTTACAGGCTCCTTTTTCACTTGCTGTCTCGGGATGGGTTACGGGTTGCCGCTGTCCGCGCTGTTGGTAGCCATGGCATCAGCCGAGGGGCTGACGGGGGCGGAAGCCTCCGGCGACTCGGTGAGTGCCGGGATAACGGTGGTATCCGCCGTGGCCGCGGGGGATGACGAAGGCCGTTGCGTGGGCGCCGTAGTCGCCGCAGGCTTCACGCTGGTGCGGCAAGTACAGCCGCTAAACAGAGCCATGGCAATCAGCACCAGGCCGAGCAGGCTCCGGATCCTGTTACGATTCAAGGGGCTTACCTCCTTTTTTCAAGTGATGGTAGTATCCTGCCCCCCAAGAAAAATTATATCCATGCCAGGTTTTGCCAGTTTTTTAGCTTCCACATACACGCTCTTTGCCCGTCCCCCCACGGGGTGCAGGGAAAGGGTCTTCGGCTCGAGCCGCTGGTGTCTTAGCAGCAGCAATAGCTCAACCAGGCCCGATGCCCGGTAGCTCATCACCAGCCGCCCGCCGTTATTTAGCAGCCCAAAGGCCGCTTCCAGCAGGGCGTTTAGCTCGTCCCCGTGGCGCTGCCGAGCCCGCTGGGGGTTCTCCCCGGCGGCGGCGGCGGGAAAGTAGGGCGGGTTCATGGTGACCAAATCGAAGGCGCCGTGGCCGAGGGCCTGTGGCGCAGACTTGGCATCCATTTCGTAGAAGGGGATGGGCTGATGGTTCCGCTTTGCGGAGAGCCGGGCCAAGGTTAGCTGCGCCCCGTCCACATCCACCCCGCAGAAGGGGCAGCCATAGAGGGCGTTAGCGTACAGGGGGATGATGCCGTTGCCGGTGCAAAGGTCGATGCCCTTCTCCCCGGGCCTGGCCTTGAGAAAGTGAACGAGGTCGATGGGGTCCCGGGTGAACTTGCCCAGGGCCTTGTCCTGATAGATGCCGTAGTCACCCACCTGCAGGCTTTCCCACTCCATATCAATACTCCCCGATGCGCTCGATGGTGACCCCGGTGTAATAGTGGGTCAGGATGTCCCGATAGTCGGCCCCGTCGGCGGCCATGCCGTTGGCGCCCGCCTGGCTCATGCCCACCCCGTGACCAAAGCCCTTGGTGGAAAAGATGACCTGGGTGTTGGTCAGCTCCAGGGTGAACATGGCGCTGTCGAGGCCGAAGACCTTCCGGGCGGTGTTGCCGGAGATGATGTCCGAGCCGAGCTGCAGCTCCTTCACCCGGCCGCTGGGATAGACGGAGAGGATTTTAAGCTGTTGCTCCAATTTGTCCGCCTCCACCTGGGCGTTGGGGCGGCTGTTGTTGGTCCGCTGGGCAAACTCCTCCCGACCGTAGGTCACGGTGCCGGTCTGGCGGCTGCCGATTTCGTGGGGGCTCGGGACGCTCCGCAGATAGGGTATGGCGTTCTTGTACACATTTTCGCTGTCCTCCGTCCAGCCCCCGGAGGCGCCGTGGTACATGGCGTCGATGACCTTGCCGTCGTAGAGCATGACCTCCCCGGCGGTGTCCATGACGGCCTTGGCGATGACGGAATGGTAGTAGGGGTAGTTGTCGCCCCACTTGCTGCGCTGCTTGCTGTCGGAATTATAGGTCTGGCAGCAGCTGCTGGAGGTGCAGATGTCCGCATTGGGGTTGGTGGCGCAGCCGCTTTTCTGTATGGCGTACAAAGAATAGGTCCGGGCCGCCACGGCCTGGGCTTTCACCGCCTCGAGGCCGTAGGAAGCGGGCATCTCCCCCGCCACCACGCCCATGAGGTACTCCTCGAGCAGCATATCCCGCACCTCCCCCTCGTCGGGGAAAAACACCTTAATGCGGGTGCTGTGGACCTTCTCAAAGTCCACCTCCACCGGGATGGGGGACCGGGTTGGCAGGGCCAGGATGGGCTCCTGGACCTCAGTCACCGCCTCCCCCGTGGGCAGGGTGCAGGCCTTGATGACGGACACCGCCAGCAGCACGAGGGATAATAGCAGCACCAAAGCCCCCAGCAGCAGCGGCCACTGCAGGGTGTATACGGTTTGTCTTTTATGGGAGCGCCTGCGCTTCTTCTGTTTGCTCATGTACGATATTATATGCTTCGCAGTTCATACTGAAAAGCGAAAAAAAGGGAATAATGAGTAAACTTTCTTCTTTCTTGCCATGGAGCCTGTGGGTATTGTATACTTTGAACATGAATGTACATTTTTCGCCCGAGGCCCAACGGCGGGAGCAAACACCGGTGGACAATCTGTTTTTCAGTGAATTCATGCCCGATGCGGACGGGGATGCGGTGAAGGTATACCTGTATGGGCTCATGCAGTGCCGCTACCCCTCCATGGGGGACATCTCCATCCACGAAGCCCTGAACCTGAGCGAGGGGACGGTGAAGACCGCCTTTGTCTACTGGCAGAGCAAGGGACTGGTCCGCATCCGTCGGGACGAGCCGCTCGAGGTGGAGTATCTCACCGTGCTGCAGCCGGCGGTGACCACGGCGGTGCCGCTAAAGTACCAGGCGCTGGTGAGCTCCCTGCGGGAGCTGATGAGTCCCCGGCAGCTGAACATGAACGAGCTGGGGCACATCTACGACTGCATCGAGGTTTTCAACTTAGAGGAGCGGACGGTGCTGGAGCTTGTCAGCTACTGCATGGAGGAAAAGGGCCGGAACGTGCGGATTCAGTATGTTCTGGCCGTGGCCCGCAGCTGGGCGGAGGCGGGCATCGTCACCTATGAGGATGCCAGAGCCTATATCGACCGGGTGAGCCTGCGCCGCCATGGGGCGGCGGCGGTGCTGCGGCGGTGGAACAAGCGCCGGGCGCCGACCCTGGACGAAATGGCCCTGTATGACAGCTGGGTGAAGGACTGGGGCTTTGACGACGAGGCCATCTTGGCCGTGTGCCCCCGGCTTACCAACACCACCAGTCCCTCCTTTGAGGCCCTGGGAGACCGGCTGCGGGAGCTGTATGAGCAGCACAAGGTGACCGTGGCGGACATCGCCGCCGACACCGCCGCCGTGGGGGACGAGCGGGAGTTTGCCCGCATGGTCTTTGCCCGCATGGGGAAGGTGGCCGCGCCCACCAAGGAAGAGGCCCGGCAGCTGGGGGTCTATGCCGCCGCCCTGCCCCGGGAGGTGATTCTGCTGGCGGCGGAGGAGTGCGCCGATGCCCAGCGTCCCTTTGGGCTATTGAAAACCGTGTTGAAGGAGTTTATGGAAACGGGCGTTGCCACAGAGGACCAGGCCGCCCAGGCCCTTGCCGCCCGCAAGGCCGCCATGAAGGGGAACAGTGCCCAGAGCCGAAAGAAGAATACGCTGTTAAACTATGCCCAGACCACCGGGAAAAAGGTGGACTATACCGCAATATCATTGGATTTGGACGAGCTATGAGCATGGATTTGGAAACCTATTATTTGAACCTGCGCCGAAGCAGCGCCCGGCAGCTGCAGCAGCGCCGCGAGGAGCTGGAGGCCCGGGACCCGGGCTTTGCCCTGCTGCAGCAGAAGCGGAGCCGGGTCTTTGCCATGACCCCTCAGGGAGCCAAGCTGGCCTTAAACGCCATCCGCCTGGAGGAGGAGGGGCTGTTGCGGCAGCACGGTCTGCCCCGGGACTATCTGCAGCCCGTCTATCGCTGCAGCCTGTGCCGGGACACGGGGTATGTGGGGGAGCCTCTCAAGCGCAAGTGCACCTGCCGCATGAAGCTGGAACAGGAGCAATTGAGCGAATCTGCCCGCATCAACCCCCGGGAGACCTTCGAGCATTTTTCGGGCGGCATCTATCCGGACCAGATTTCCCTGCAGAACGGGAAGCAGATAGCCGCCTTCTGCGAAAAATACGCCGACACCCTCCCCCGCCCCAAGATTTGCCAGCTGTACCTCTTTGGTCAGGCGGGCCGGGGCAAGAGCTTCATGGGCAACGCCATGGCCGCCCGGGCCATTGAACGGGGAGTGGAGGCGCTGCGACTGACGGCCTACCGCATGACGGAAGAAGTGATGCAGGGCTTTTCCACGGGGCTGAGCCCCCTGAGCCGGTATGTGCAGGTGCCGCTTCTGGTGTTGGACGATTTGGGCACGGAGCCCATGATTCCCAATGTGACGGCGGAGACCCTGTTCTCCGTGGCGGACCAGCGCAGTAGCGGCCGTCTTGCCACGGTGTATATCTCCAACCTGACCCCCGAGGAGCTGACGGACCGATACGGGGATAGAATCGCCTCCCGCATCACGGACAAAGCCATCACCAAGCTCCTGCCCTTTGAGGGGGGAAGTCTGAGAGGCGGCAACTGATGCTCTACTTTGTGCCCACGCCCATCGGGAATTTGGGGGATATGACCCTGCGGAGCCTGGAGGTCCTCAAAAGCTGTGACGAAATCTGGTGTGAGGACACCCGGCAGACCCAGAAGCTGTTGAACCATTTTTCCATTCAAAAGCCCCTGACCAGCTGCCACGAATACACCCAGCGGCAGAAGGCCCCCCAGCTGATAGAGAAGCTAACCCAGGGGCGGAACATCGCCTATGTGTCCGATGCGGGCATGCCCGGCATCAGCGACCCGGGGGCGGTGCTGGCCCAGGCCTGTATTATAAACGATTTGCCCTACACCGTGCTGCCGGGGCCCTCGGCGGCGCTGACGGCGGCGGTGCTCTCGGGCCTGCCCCTAAGCCGGTTCACCTTCTTCGGTTTTCTGCCCCGGGAGGGGAAGGAGCGCCGGGCCGCCATCTGCGATCTGTGCGCCACGGGCCACACCGCCATCGTCTATGAAAGCCCCCACCGCATTCGCTCCACCCTGCAGGACGTGCTCCAACAGGCCGGGGACATCCCCTGCGCCCTTGTGCGGGAGGTGAGCAAGGTCCATGAAAGCTGCCTGAGGGGAACCATCACGCAGGTCCTTGCCGCCCTCATGGAGGAGGTGAAGGGGGAATGCGTGCTCCTCTTTGACCCGCCTCCCGTCTCTGCCCCCGCCCCCACGGAGGGGGATTTGGATGCGCTTCTTGTCTCCCTCCTCGCCCGCATGAGCCTGAAGGATGCGGTGCAGGAGGCCGCCCAGACCCTCTCCCTGCCCAAAAAACAGGTCTACGCCCGGGCGCTGGAGCTGAAGGAGTAAGCCCCCTATGCATGCCGCCCCCCGGCGGCCATTCACGAACCGCCAGGTTCAATTCACGAACTGAAGGTTCAATTCATGCTCGCAGGGCAATTCATGCACCGTGAGGTGCAATTCACGCACCGCAGGTGCAAATCATTGAATGAATTGGCTTACGCCATGAATTGGGCTGCCGCCCATGAATTGGCTGCGCCATGATTTCTCGCTTCGCTCCATGAACGTATGCCCGGGTGCCCCACGGCCCCGGGCTTGTATCTTGCCACCTCATCCGTCACGGCTTCGCCGCGCCACCTTCCCCTCGAAGGGGAAGGCTTTTGGAAACGGACCCTTGCCTCCACCGTTGCGTAGCAATGGGGGAGGTGGCATTTTGCCCTCTGGGCAAAATGACGGAAGGTGCGGCAATCCCCCCTTAGTCCCCCCTTTACACAAGGGGGGCTTTTGGCGCGCGGCAGCCTCCCTTGCG
>JAFSPW010000107.1 GCA_017451295.1 Clostridia bacterium | reverse complement strand
TTTGGAGAGCGGGGCGACCGAGCGGAGAAATCTCCTGCACAAGAGGCGCCGTTCCCAGATCCCTCCGCTCGCTGCGCTCGGTCGGGATGACAAGAGGGGGAGCGGGGAAGGCTTTTGGGGAGCGGGCCGCCAAGGGCGGCGGCCCCTACGGGGGGACGAGGGCGATCCCACCGGCGGCTTTGCCGCCACCTCCCTTTACGCAAGGGAGGCTGGGACACCTCATCCGTCACGGCTTTGCCGTGCCACCTTCCCCTCAAGGGGAAGGCTTTTGGGGGCGGTCCCTACGGGACCCAGCCGATGAGGCGCTGCTCGGACTCGAGCTGGCGGGCGGCGGTCTGGTCCATGAGGGTTTGGACCATGGTGCGGTAGTGGGCCTGGGTGTCCAGATAGAGCTTACGGAGGCACCGGGGGTTACACTTGCTTTCCTCCACCCGGGCTTCGCCGGCGAGGCTTTTGATGGCCTGGGTGACGGCGACACGGGAGAGGGGGGCGCCCCGGTGGCTTTGGAAGACGGCATCGGGGCTGGGGTGGCGGCGGGCGTAGCTGGTCAGTTCCTCCTGGAGGGGCCGAGGGATGGGGCGAGGTTCGCCGCTGACGCAGAGGGTGCCGGCGGCCAGGGAGCGGCCGTCCAGCGAGAGGACCTCGGGCAGGTTGGCGCCGGTGAGGGCGATGGTTTTGATGAGCAGATAGTCCCGTTCCCGGCCCAGGCGGCGGGCGGCCATGAGCAGCCGCTGATACTCGCTGCGGGAGAGCAGGGGCTGGGGGGTATCCTCCGGTTCATAGCGGGTGACGGCCTGGAACTCCGGGTGGCCGGACCAGACGACGAAGCCATCGGCCACGGCGAGGACCACGTTGACGGCCTTTTTGGAGTATCCGCGCTGGAGGAGGAGCTCCCCGGTGGACTGGATGGTGCCCCGGCGGATGATTTTATCCTGGGGGAGCAGGTCATACAGCTGGTTGAGACGGGCGCGATAGGTGCTGCGGGTGTTCTCCGTCAGCGCCGGGCGGGCGTTCAGGTATTCTTCGATAGTGTTTCTGGTGACCAACAGGCCTTCCACAACGGTCTCTCCTTCCCTATGGCGATGGGGTTCAAGAGGGGGACGGCATAGGATTCCACTCCACCCTACTGATATTCACATAATACATAAACTGCACCCCATATGTCAAGTGTAAATATGAGTGCAGTTTGCAATTGTTTGCATGATTTTCGATAGGTGTACACGGTGGGTATAAAATAAAGTCTAAATCTATATAGAAAAATGGAATAATATAAGGGTTGGAGGTGTTGAAGATGTTTCATGTAGAAAAAGGCGAATACGCCACCAAGACCTTCCGCTTGCCGGTGGAACTGCTGCGACAGATGGAAACGGTAGCCCAGAATGAAAAAGTTTCGTTGAACAATCTGGTGGTACAATGCTGCAAGTACGCATTGGAAAATTTGGACAGCAATAACTAAAAATGGGACACATTTCCACCCGTTTTTGAGAGGGGCCGGTGGGGTCCTTTTCTGTGCTTTTTTATAGGCAGATTTTTATTGCATTGTGTAATTTATACACTTGCTTTTATACATATAAATATATTGTATAGATGCATACAAAAAAGTCCCCTCGGGAAGCCGAGGGGACGAAGCGTTTTTTGGGGGGCTTACTCGTACTCGATGGTGGCCAGGGGCTTGGAGGAGAGGTCGTAGAGGACGCGGTTGGCGCCGGGGACCTCGTTGAAGATGCGGTCACGAATCTTGAGCAGGAGGGAATAGGGAACCTCCTCGATGGTGGCGGAGGTGGCATCCACGGAGTTGACGGCCCGGAGGATGACCATCCAGTCGTCGGTGCGCTGGCCGTTCTTGATGCCGGTGGACTTCATATCGGGGACGACGGTGAAATACTGCCAGACCTTGCCCTGCAGGCCGGCGTTTGCAAACTCCTCGCGGAGGATGGCATCGGACTCGCGGACGGCTTCCAGCCGGTCACGGGTGATGGCGCCCACGCAGCGAACGCCCAGGCCGGGACCGGGGAAGGGCTGCCGATAGACCATGGAATCGGGGAGACCCAGCTCCTTGCCTACGCAGCGGACCTCATCCTTGAAGAGGATGCGGACCGGCTCCACCAGCTCAAACTGCAAATCGGCGGGGAGGCCGCCGGCGTTGTGGTGGGCCTTGATGCCGCCTTCGCTCTCGAGAATGTCGGGCCAGATGGTGCCCTGGGCCAGGAAGCGGATGCCCTCTAACTTGCGGGCTTCCTCAGCAAAGACCTCGATGAACTCCTTGCCGATAATCTTGCGCTTGGTTTCCGGGTCCTTGACACCGGCCAGCTTATCGAGGAAGCGGTCCACGGCATCCACATAGATAAGGTTGGCGTGCATCTGATTCTTAAAGACCTCGATGACCTGCTCCGGCTCCCCCTTACGCAAGAGGCCGTGGTTCACATGGACGGCCACCAGCCTGTCGCCAATGGCCTTGATGAGCAGGGCGGCCACCACAGAGGAATCCACACCGCCGGACAGGGCCAGAAGCACCCGACCCTCCCCCACCTGTTCGCGGATGGCGGCAACCTGGCCGTCGATATACGCGCGGGCCAGCTCAGGGGTGTTGATTCGCTGCATATCTGCGGGGCGATTGAGCATCTGCATAGACTATTTCCTCCATGAAAAATAAATTATGACACATAATAGCACCAATTCTTCCATTGTGCAAGAAAAATATACGAAAAGTGCATGGTTTTTTGTGGATGGTTTTCGCCTTGCTCTTTTGCCCGGGGTGCCATATAATGGGAGGGAAAGGATGGAGCAGATGTCGCATTTTGGAATGATTGCCAACTATCACACCCATACCTACCGGTGCGGGCACGCCCGGGGGGCAGATAGAGAATATGTGGAGACAGCCATTTTGCGGGGGCTGAAGGTGCTGGGGTTCTCGGAGCATGTGCCCATGCCCTTTGTGGACGGGCACGAGTCCGGGTTCCGGGTGCCCAGGCGGCTGCTGGAGGACTATGTGCAGTGCGTGCTGGACTTGAAGAGGGAGTACGCCGGGAACATAGAGATTCATTTGGGCTTTGAGGCGGAGTATTACCCGGATCTGTGGGAACGGATGAAGACGATGCTCTCCCCCTACCCGGTGGAGTATTTGATTCTGGGGCAGCATTTTCCCGACAGCCGGGAGGTGACCTACGGGGCGGTGCCCCAGAGTTCCCGGCAGGAGCTGGCAGCCTATGCCGCGGCGGCGGTGGCCGGGATGAGAAGCGGGCATTTTAGCTATTTAGCCCACCCGGACTTGTTCTGCTTTACGGGCAGCGAGGCGGCATATCGGGAGGAGATGGGCAAAATCTGCCAGGCCGCCCGGGAGACGGGGACGCCGCTGGAAATCAATCTGTTGGGGCTGCGGGACAAAAGGACCTACCCGGAGCCCATATTCTGGGAGCTGGCCGCCAGGGAGGGCTGCCGCGTGGTTCTGGGCTGCGATGCCCATGACCCCAAGGACGTGGCCCGGCCGGAGAACGTGGCAGAGGGGTACGCCCTCGCCCGGCGGTTCGGCCTGGAGCCGGAGGGTACCGTGGACCTTCTGCCGCCCTTTTAAGCCATGGTGACCACAGGTATAGACAACAAAACGCTGACCCTCTACCCCTCCCCCACCGGGACGGGGCCGTTGCTGCTGCAAAACGGAGCGGAGGGGAACGGACTTTCTCAGGGGCTAAACTGCCATTTACTGTGCATAGAGGGCATGGACTGGGAGCGGGAGTTGACCCCCTGGCCCGAGAAGAACGCCTTTAGGGGAGCGCCCTACGGGGGGGAGGCCCAGGCGTACTTGGGGTTTATTCTGAAGGAAGCCCTGCCCTGGGCCAGGGCGCAGCTGGGGGGGGACTCGCCGGGGGCGTACATCCTGGGCTACTCTTTGGCGGGGCTGTTCGCCCTGTATGCGCTATATGAGAGCGATGCCTTTTTAGGAGGCGGCAGCGTGTCGGGCTCGGTCTGGTATGGGGATTTTTTAGAATACTGCGAGGCTCGAAAGCCCCATGCGCCCAAGGGGGTGTATCTTTCCTTGGGGGACAAGGAAAAGAACACCCGCAACCCGGTGCTGTGTCAAGTGGAGACCTGCACCCTGCGCCTGCGGGACACGCTGAAAGGTCAGGGGGTGCCGGTTATCTTTGAGAGCAATCCGGGGAACCACTTCTTTGAGCCGGAGAAACGGTGTCATAAGGCGGCCCGGTGGCTGCTGCAGCAAGATGCTTCATTATAATTAAGGAGGATAGATGTTATGCCGTTTGCCAAGGATTTTTTGTGGGGGGCCGCCAGCGCTTCCTTCCAGGTGGAGGGTGGCTGGGCCGACGATGGGAAAGCCCCCAGCATCTGGGATGCTTTGAGTGAGGGACACGTGCGCCACGGGGAGACCGGGCGGGTGGCCTGCGACCACTACCACCGGTACAAGGAGGATGTGGCCCTTATGAAGGAGCTGGGGCTAAAGAGCTACCGGTTCTCCGTAAGCTGGCCCCGGGTGATGCCCCGGGAGGGGCAGGTGAACCCCCGGGGGCTGGCCTTCTACAAGGATTTGGTGAAGGAGCTGACGGAGGCGGGCATCGAGCCTATCTGCACCCTGTATCATTGGGACATGCCTTTGTGGGTATATGAGAAGGGCGGCTGGCAGTATGAGGGGATTGCGGACCTGTTTGGGGACTATGCCGCCGCCGTGGTGGAGGCCATTTCGGACAAGGTGCAGTATTGGTGCACGCTGAACGAGCCCTCCGTGTTCGTCAGCTGCGGGTATATCCAGGGGAACCATGCCCCGTTTGTACGCACGGCGGACGAGCCGGAAAAGGTTATGGACCTGGTGGGGCCCATCAGCCGGGGGATTCTGCTCAGCCACGGCCGGGCGGTGGATGTGATTCGCGCCAAGGCCCAGCGGCCGCCGAAGATTGGCATCGCCCTGGCGGCGGACATCTTCACGCCCGTGGATGACTTTACGCCGGAGGAAGCCAAAGAGAAGACCTTCACCGTGGGCGAGAATTTGGTATTCTCCGCCCCCTACTGGATGGATCCCATGCTAAAAGGCACCGCCCGGGAGGTGCTGAGGCAGTACCTAAGCGAGGCGGATTTGAAGGTGATCCATCGGCCGTTAGATTTCTTTGGCTACAACTGCTACAACAGCGCCTCCTATTGGGACGGACCCCACCGCTATGCGGGCATGCCCATCACCACCATGGACTGGCCCATCACCCCGGACGTGCTGTATTGGGGGAGCAAGTTCTATTTTGAGGAGTATGGGCTGCCGGTGCTGATTACGGAGAACGGCCTTGCCAACAACGACTTTGTGATGAGCGACGGCTGCGTTCACGACCCACAGCGGGCGGAGTATATCAGGTGGTACCTGCAGGGGCTGAAAAAGGCCGCAGACGAAGGCGTTCCCGTGCTGGGCTATACCTATTGGAGCTTTATGGACAACATGGAGTGGGCGGACGGGTACGACAAGCGGTTCGGCCTGGTGTACAACGATTTTCGGACCCAGCAGCGGACGGTGAAGGACTCGGCCCGTTTCTATGCCCGCATCATCGCCACCAACGGGCAGGAGCTGTAAGCCTATGGAAGCGTTGCAGAAGCTGCAGGAGGGGAACCGGCGGTATGTGGACCGGGGGCCGAATGCTAAGCGGCTGGACACGGCAAAGAACGGCCAGCACCCCTATGGGGTGGTCATCTGCTGCTCTGATTCCCGGGTGATTCCCGAGCAGATTTTCGATGCCCAAATCGGGGATCTGTTCGTCATCCGGGTCGCGGGAAACGTGCTTGGCGACCACCAGCTGGGGAGCGTAGAGTATGCGGTGAGCCACCTGGGGTGCGAGCTGGTGGTGCTGCTGGGGCACACGGGCTGCGGGGCGGTGGATGCCGCCATTCATAGGCACAGGGACGGGTTCATCGGTTGTATTGTGGAGGACATTTTATCGGCCATCGGGGAGGAGACGGACCCTCTGAAAGCCTGCGAACAGAATGTGCGCCACGGGGTGCAACGGCTGCAGGAAGCCTTTTTTGAGCACCCGGAAGCGGGCAGAGCCCAAATTCTGGGGGCGGTTTATGACATTGTGACGGGGGAAGTGCGCTTTTTATGAGACTCGGTTGACTTTGGGTCTTTGCGTGCTATACTTGGGTTGAATCCAAATTATAAAGGAGATGTATTTTTCATGCTGAAGGAAAGAATGCAGGCCGCTCAGGATCGGCTGAAGGAACTGCAGGCCAAGGTGGCCGATGCCAGCGAAACGGCGCAGATTGCCGCCATGCTGAAGAAGGATGAGCTGGACGAGCGCATCGCCAACGCCAAGGGTGAGCTGGCCGCCGCCCAGGACAAGGCCCGCCAGAGCAGCGAGAAGGCCCAGTCCAAGATGAACAGCAGCCTCTTGAAGGCCCAGATGACCATCAACGCCGCCAAGGAAGAGCTGAACGCAAAGGTGGAGGCCAAGGACAAGGCTTCCCGGAAGAACCACATCGAGGACCTGGTGTCCTACTCCGAGCAGTGCGAGGCCCTGGCCGCCCAGCTACTGGTGGAATCCGACCTGGCTCTGCTCCAGGCCGCCGCCGAGGCTGCGGACTACGTGGCCACCTACGGCGAGGACGCATAAGCATTTGCAGCAAAATCTCCCCGGGTCGTTGGCCCGGGGGGATTTTTCTCCCTCACCTGTCGCCTTATGGCGACATCCTCCCCCGCTGGGAGAAGAACAGACCCCTTCCGGCCATTTTTGCCAAGGCAAAAATGCCACCTCCCCTGCTGCACCCAAGACGAATTGCCTCCCCTTCCGTCATTTTGCCCAGAGGGCAAAATGCCACCTCCCCAGCTGCACACAAGACGAATTGCCCCCCTTCCGTCATTTTTGCCAAGGCAAAAATGCCACCTCCCCCCGTCCCTGACGGGAACGGTGGAGGCAAGAATCCGTTCCTTTGCCAGTTTTGTTTGGCAACGGCGGAGGCAAGCGTAGGGG
>JAFSPW010000004.1 GCA_017451295.1 Clostridia bacterium | reverse complement strand
TCGCGCCTCCTGCTCGTTGTTTCGGTCGCAGCTCAACTCGCTGCATCCCGCACTGCGGGCGCTCGTATCGCTGCCCACTGGGGGAAGAACAGCCCCTTCCGTCATTTTTGCCAAGGCAAAAATGCCACCTCCCCCATTGCTACGCAACGGTGGAGGCAAGAATCCGTTCCTTTGCCAGTCTTGTTTGGCAACGGTGGAGGCAAGAAAGAGGAGCCGCCAAAGCAGCTCCCCTAAATAGATTACACAAGTTTCTCTTTTTGCGCCGCTTTTTCTCCTTTGTACAAAGAGAAAAAGCGGCATACACCTACTCGTCAGCCGATTCCTGCACGGCATGGAAGGTGCCGACAGCCGCCATGGCCACGATGACCCCGTTGATAAGGCACAGCAGCACATCCTCCGCCCGCACCGGCCCGCCGGTAAACACCGTGGCCAGCACCAGCAGGGTAAGGGCCACCAGGTACGCCCACAGCCGGGTGGGCAGCCGCCGAATCCCCGGCAGGTCCTTGGTGAACTCCGTGATAATCAGCACGGCCATGGTGGCGCCGCCATAGGTCACCAGCTCGCTCCAAGTGTAGAATTGCTCCATGTTCATTCCTCCTCCCGAATCCGCAGTCGCCTCAGCTCGTCTTTGAGCCCGTTCAAGTCCCCGTTGCCGCCCAGCAGGTCATGGTAAATCTGGTGGCCCCGGTTCCATTGCCGCAGCTGTTCCATGGTGACATAGCCCCGGCTCAGGTAGTACAGGGCCAGCTGCTCCAGCCTGTCCTGCAGCAGCCAGCGCATGCCCTGGCTCTCCCCCGTCTGCTGTTGCCGCCGCAGCCCATAGCTGTGAAAGAGGCCGCTAACCAGGGCGGTGGCGGCGCCGCTGCCCATGAGGGCGCACACCAGGGTGATGATGGTTTCGTTCATTTCGTTTTCCTCCTTGCTTTTCTTGACCCCACTGCAAGGATACCCCATTTGCCCCCGCTCGGTTTCCCGGAATTTGTTCATAAAAAAAAGGGGCTGTTAAAAAAGTCCTGTCATCCTGAGCGCAGCCGAGGAATCTTGGAAATATCTGCGTTTTGTCCGAGATTTCTCCACTCGCTTCGCTCGGTCGAAATGACAAGTATTGACTTTTTTAACAGCCCCTTGCGCCAAGCTATCGGCTGATGCGGAAGAACTTCGCCAGGGGTTCCAGCACATCGTTCAGCTTCTGGATGCCCTCGTTCAGCTTGTCTATGTTCAGCCCCTTCACATTCTCCATGGCCTCCTGCGCCTCGGTCATGGTCCCCTGCAGCGACTCCATGGCCTGGCTGATGCCCTCGGATGCCTCCTCTGTCAGGTTCGTAACGCCGCGGGTCAGGTTCTGCAGGTCCAGCGCCAGAATGTCCTGGGCCACCTGGTTGAAGTTGTTCACCGCCTCGTCCGCCTCCATAAGGGTGCCGTTCACCTTGTCCACCACCCCCTGGGCCTGGTTCTTGACATAGATGCCCCCAACAAGCAGCACCAGGGCGATAAGCACGCAGGCGCAGGCGGAAGCCACCGACACCAGGTACTGCCAGCGGGCGTACTTCTCCTGCTTCTTCTGGCTCTGGGCAATGTCCCGCAGCAGCTGCAAGCTCTCCTGCTCCGCCGTCAAATTCTCTTCCATACCGCCACCTCCTATGGGTTCTTTCCCCCACTATACCACAGAAAAGGCGGCCCGGGAACCCCCGGACCGCCCAGCTTGTCAAAAAAGAGTGTTTCAAACCGCCATCAGGAGCAGCGCAAGGGCGGTGTAGCCGCCCGCTGGCAATAAACGCAGAAAGAACGGGCAGCTATGAATCCGTAAAATCCAGCGACATGCGCGGTGGATTTTACACCTTGCGGCCATCGCCGCCCGGTACGCCCTCGGGCGTATAGGCGATGGGTGCAAGCCCCTGCCGCAGCAGGAGAAGCCAGTCTGTTAAAAACCGAAGGTTTTTAACAGACTGGAGTGTCAGACAATACCCTGCGCCATCATGGCATCGGCCACCTTGGCAAAGCCAGCGATGTTGGCCCCGGCCACCAGGTTGTAGCCCAGACCGCAATCCTCGGCCGCCTGGACGGAAGCGGTGTAGATGTTGTCCATGATGGTGTGCAGCTGTGCATCCACTTCCTCCGCCTTCCAGCTGAGCCGCTCGGAGTTCTGGCTCATCTCAAGGCCGCTGACAGACACGCCGCCGGCGTTCACCGCCTTGGAGGGCGCCACGGTGAGCCCCTGGTCCATGAGGAAGTAGAGGGCTTCGTTGGTGGTGGGCATGTTGGCCACTTCGATGTAGTACTTGATGCCGTTGTCCACCATCTGCTGGGCTTCCTTCATGCCGATTTCGTTCTGGAACGCGCAGGGCATGCAGATGTCCACCTTCCGGCTCCAGGGCTTCTCCTTGGGGAAGAAGGCCACGCCGAACTTGTCCGCATAATCCTGGACCCGGTTCCGGTTGGAGGCACGCATCTCCAGCATATACTCAATCTTCTCTTCGGTGATAACGCCGTCGGGATCATAGATATAGCCGTCGGGCCCGGACAGGGTCACCACCTTAGCCCCCAGCTGCGCCGCCTTCTTGCACACGCCCCAGGCCACGTTGCCAAAGCCCGAGATGGCGATGGTCTTGCCCGCCATGTCCTGCCCGTCGTGCTTGAGCACGTTCTCGGCATAGTAGATGGCGCCATAGCCCGTGGCCTCGGGCCGGATAAGACTGCCGCCGAAGGAACGGCCCTTGCCGGTGAGAACCCCGTTCTCATAGGCGTTGACGATGCGCTTATACTGGCCGAACAGATACCCAATCTCCCGGCCGCCCACGCCCAAATCCCCGGCGGGCACGTCCACGTTGGGGCCGATGTGGCGATAGAGCTCGGTCATAAAGCTCTGGCAGAAGCGCATGATTTCGGCATCGGACTTGCCCGTGGGGTCAAAGTCGGAACCGCCCTTGCCGCCGCCCATGGGCAGGCTGGTCAGGCTGTTTTTGAAGGTCTGCTCAAAGCCCAGGAACTTCATGACGGACTGGTTCACATGGGAAGCAAACCGGAGGCCGCCCTTGTAGGGACCGATGGCGCTGTTGAACTGGACCCGAAAGCCCCGGTTCACCTTCACTTCACCGGCATCGTTGACCCAGGGTACCCGAAACTGCACCACCCGCTCCGGCTCCACCAGCCGCTCCAGCAGGGACGCCTTCTCATACTCCGGGTGGCGCTCGATGACCTTCTCCAAAGAACGAAGAACCTCTTCCACGGTCTGGATGAACTCCTTCTGATCCGGATCGCGCCGCTTCACGTCCGCAATGACTCGCTCGATGTACGCGTTCATAGTGACCTCCATTATGAAATTTTGCCTTCGGCCCGCACGAAAAAATGCAAGCTCTACTGCAATTCCATCATACCACAATGGAAATTCTTGTCAACCCTGATGGCAGGCAAAAAAGGCCGGTGCTTGCCGGGCTGTCCTCCCAGATGGTGGGCAGGCGAATGTCAGACTCCTTCCGACATTTTGCCCAGAGGGCAAAATGCCACCTCCCCCATTTGGCTTTGCCAAACGGTGGAGGCAAGAGTTCATTCCTTCGCCAACTTGGTTTGCCAACGGTGAAGGCAAGAACGCTCTTTTGTCATTTCGACCGAGGAAGCGAAGCGACTTCCCCCCCCTGTCATTTCGACCGAGGAAGCGGCAGCGACCGAGTGGAGAAATCTCCTGTACACGCCAGTCGGTTCCCAGATCCCTCCGCTCGCTGCGCTCGGGCGGGCTGCCAAGAGCGGGGAAAAGCGGCTCGGTCGGGATGACAAGAGAGGGAAAGCGGCTCGGTCGATTGACAAGAGGGAGAGGCGGGCCGCCGAGGGCGTCGGCACCTACGGTCGGGATGTCAAGAAGAGGGCATCGCTTGCGCTCAGCAAGGCCCTCGAGGAGGAGGGCAGAAG
>JAFSPW010000106.1 GCA_017451295.1 Clostridia bacterium | reverse complement strand
GCCCAAAAACGCCGTTAATTTGCGGCACATATCAAAAGGAAGGCCCGATTTGGAGGGCCTTCCTACCTGCAGTATATTCAACTTTAGTTGCCGCAAATGGTCTGCCCCCTCACACGGGGGCCGTAGGCCGTTGGGGTGGAGGGCAGAAGCCGTTTTCTCCGGGCCGAGCTATAGTTAGCTATGCGACAGGCCCGGAAAAACGGCTAATTTGAGGCATATAGTAAGAAGAAAAGGCTCGAGCCTTTTCTTCCTATGCTTGTTATGCAATGATTATTGCCTCAAATGGTCTGGCCCCACCTACAACGGCCGCCATTAGTGCATGATGCGGCAGCTGCGCTTGCACTCCGCCACGCGCTTATCGGGCAGGGGCTTGACGGTGAACTTCTCCATGTGCATGGCCGGGTTGGCCTTCACATAGAAGTCCGCATCCTGGGCCTCGGGGAACAGCTCCCCGTGCTGCTTTATCAAGTCCTCCATGGCCTTCTCCAGCTCCGGGCTCACCTCCAGGTACATGCGGCGAACCTTGCTCCCCTTGAGCACCTGCAGCGTCTGCTTACGCAGCTTATTGAACACGGTATAGGGAGAGAGGACCTTGGCCTCCCCCTCGCAGTAGGGGCAGGTGACCTTCAGGGTGTCCCCGATGCTCCGGCCCGTCTTCTTCCGGGTCAGCTCTACCAGGCCCAGGTGGGTAAAGCCGCACACATGGGACTTGGTATGGTCCTCCCGCATGGCCTCCTTGAGGGTCTGCAGCACCTTCTGCCGATCGCTTTCCAGCTCCATGTCGATAAAGTCGATGATGACGATGCCGCCGATGTCCCTCAGGCGCAGCTGGACGGCAATCTCCCGGGCTGCCTCGCAGTCGGTGTTGGTGATGGTGCTCTCCAGGTTGTCCTTGCCCACATAGCGGCCGGTGTTCACATCGATGATGGTCATGGCCTCCGCCCGGTCGATGACGAGGTATCCGCCGCTCTTTAGCCACACCTGGCGGCTCAGGGCGTTTTCAATCTTGGCCTCGGTGTCGTAGCGGTCAAAGAGGGCTTCCGTGTCCTTAAAGAGGATGCGGGCTTTCAGCTTGGGCGCCATGACCTGGGCCATGTCCTTGAGCTGCTCGAAGGCCTCCTTGTCGTTGACGAAGACCCGGTCCACATCCTTCATGAGCAGGTCCCGCACCGTCCGAAACAGCAGGCTCTGCTCCGCATGCAAAAGGGCCGGGGCCTTGTTCTTCTTGGCCCGCTTTTCGATGTCCTCATAGAGGCTCAGAAGGCTGTTGATGTCCTCCTCGAAGGCCTCCCGGGTCCGCCCGGCAGAGGCGGTCCGCACGATGATGCCCTTGCCCTTGGGCTTAAGCTCGTTCACCAGCTTCTTGAGCCGCTGACGCTCCTCCTCCTTCTCGATGCGGCGGCTGACCCCCACATAGTCCACCGTGGGCATGAGCACCAGGGACCGGCCCGCCAGGGTGATATGGGTGGTGACCCGGGCGCCCTTGGTGCCCATGGGGTCCTTGGCTACCTGGACTAAGATGTTCTGACCGGGCTTGAGCAAATCCCCAATCTTCCTGGACTCGGGCAGCTGCTCCAGCTCGTCATACTGGTCCCCGGGGAAGAACACATCCCCGGCATACAAAAAAGCGTTCTTTTCCAGGCCGATATCCACAAAGGCAGCCTGCATGCCCGGCAGCACATTCTGGACCTTCCCCAGATAGATGTTCCCCACCAGGCGCTCCGACCCGGTCTGCTCCACATACAGCTCCACCGGGGTGTTGTCCTCCACCACCGCAACCCGGGTGGCAAAGGGATTGGCGTCCACCAAAATTTCTTTATTCATCGTTTCCTTTCCCAAGGCTTGGTAGGCCGGGCACATCGGCAAAATACATTTCCTCCCGCCGGCATCGAAAGAACCCCTTGGACCCCAGAAAATCGAGCAGCACACCTGCCAACGCATCCATGCGCAACCCGCCACCGGCGGTCAGTTCTCCCAAAACATCCAGCGTGAAGGCAGCGCCGTCCCTGCCCAAAAGCCTTGCTTGCAATAGTTGGGGCCGAAGATTCTGGGGCACCATGGCCCCGCTCTTGGTCCGCTTTTGTACCGTTACCTCCGAGGCGGACAGCACCCGATCAAGGGCCGCCTCCATTTGCTCCGGGGTGATTTCCCCCTCTGCGGTGAGCCACAGGGTATACCGGGCGGCCTGAAGCTGGCCGGTCAGGGTGGAGAGTCCCTCCGGCGCCTGCATGGCGTTGCTGACAAAGAGCCCCGGGGACAGCACGGCGTTGAGCCTGTCTTCAAAGTCCCGAGGGGTCACATCCTCCGTGAGCCGCACATCAAAATACTCCCCGTCGCTTTCAAACCCCGTGGACAGGGCCCCGGCAAAGGCCATGAGGGGATGGGGGTTGAACCCCTGGGAATAGGCCAGCGGCATATCCGCACGCCTAAGCGACCGCTGCAGGGACCGCTGCATATCCAGGTGGCTCAAAAACGCCGCCTGCTCATGCTCGTGCAGTTTGGCAATAATCCGCATACGCCCTCCCAAAGCAACCGTTACAGCCCTGGCGGCAGTCCGGGGTGGTGATGCCCGCCATGGCCTTCTCATACTCCTTTTGCAAATACCGTTCCGTCACCACCACATCGATGTGGCCCCAGGGCAAGGCCTCCCCCAAGGCCCGCTGCCGATGGGCGTATTCCTCCACCGTGAGGCCGCATGCGGCAAAGGCCTCCTGCCAGGCATCGGGCTTAAAATGCTCGCTCCAGGAGTCGAAGCGACAGCCCCGGTTGTGGGCCTCCACCAGCACGCCCGACAGCCGCCGATCTCCCCGGGAGAAGGCGGCCTCCAGCACGGACAGGAAGCTGGGGTGGTAGTGGAACTCCGCCCCCCGAATGCCCCGCATGGCATCGCTGAGAAGCCGCTGCTTGCGGCGAATCTCCTCCGGCTCGTTCTGGGCGCACCACTGGAAGGCGGTGTGGGGCTTGGGCACGAAGGTGGAGGCGCTGGCGGTGATACGCAGCCCCTTGGCCCGCTGCTCCTTGGGGAGGCTAAAGTAGAGCCGGGACACCTTCTTCACCAGCTCCGCAATGCCCAACACGTCCTCGTCCGTCTCCCCGGGAAGGCCAATCATGAAGTACAGCTTCACCCCGGCCCAGCCGGACAGGAAGGCATCCTCACAGGCCCGGAGCAAATCCTGCTCCGTCACGTTCTTGTTGATGACATCCCGCATACGCTGGGTCCCCGCCTCCGGGGCGAAGGTGAGCCCCGCCTTGCGGATGGACTGCATCTTTTCCAGCTCCTCCTTCAAGAGGGAGTCTACCCTTAGGCTCGGCAAAGCCACGGACACCCGCTTTTTCTCCATCCGATCCATAATCTCCGGCAGCAGGTCGTGTAGAGCCGAGTAGTCCCCGGTGGAAAGGCTCAGCAACGACACCTCGTCATAGCCGGTGCAGGCGACCAGTTCCTCCGCCTGCTCTAAAAGGGTCTCTTTGGAGCGCTCCCGGACGGGGCGATAGATGTACCCGGCCTGGCAAAACCGGCAGCCCCGGGTGCAGCCACGCATGACCTCCAGGGCCACCCGGTCGTGGACAATCTGCATGTGGGGCACCAGCTGTTTGCCCACAAAGGGAGCGCCGTCCAAATCCTTCAGAATCCGGCGCACCACCTTCTCGGGGGCGTTGGGGTTGGTGGGGTGGATGCAAACGAAGCCCTGCTCGTCATACTCGGCCGCATAGAAGCTGGGTACATAGACCCCGGGAATCTTCGCCAGCCGTTCAAGAAGCTGTGTCTTCGTCTCCCCGGCGGCCCTGGAGGCCCGATACGCCTCCACCAGCTCCACCTCGGCTTCCTCCCCGTCCCCGATGACGATGGCGTCCATAAAGTCAGCGATGGGCTCCGGGTTCACGGCGCAGGGGCCACCGGCCACGATGAGGGGCATGTCCTCGCCCCTGTCCCGGCTGAAGAAGGGGATGCCCGACAGCTCCAGCATGGTCAAAATGTTGGTATAGCACATTTCGTACAGCAGCGAAAAGCCCACAATCTCAAAGTCCTTCAAGGGCCGCCGGGTCTCGAGTGTGAACAGCGGCTCCCCCGCCTCCCGCAGGGCCGCCTCCATATCGGACCAGGGGGCATAGCACCTTTCGCAGCTGACCCCCTCCATCCCATTGAGCACGTGATAGAGGATGCGAGAGCCCAGGTGGCTCATGCCAATCTCGTACACGTCCGGAAAGCACAGGGCAAAGCGGAGGTCCGCCTGCTCCTTGACCACCATGTTATACTCGCCGCCAATGTACCGGGCTGGCTTTTCCACCCGGTTCAGCAGCTGATGCAGCGTCTCTTGCTTCATGTCCTTCCATCCTATTGTTGCCCAAAAAGCCTGCCGGCTTTCATGTGCATACTACAACGGCTATACTATACCACAGCATCCCTGCTCCGTCAACTTGGCACGACTGCTAAGGTTGTCAAGAGAGGTATGATAAAAGCCCGGGGCCGTGAGGCACCCGGGCATACCTTCATGGAGCGGAGCGAGAAATCATGGCGCAGCCAATTCATGGGCGGCAGCCCAATTCATGGCGCAGCCAATTCATTGAATGATTTGCACCTTACGGTGCATGAATTGCCCTGCGGGCATGATTTGAACCTTCGGTTCGTGATTTGACGGCTAACGCCATCATGATTTGCCGCCGAGGGCGGCATTGCGGCCCCCTCGCATGGGGGCCTCCCCCATTGCTACGCAACGGTGGAGGCAAGTGCTCCGAAGAAAGGACAAAAAAGGAAAGCCGAGAAGGCAGCTCTCCGACGCGGAAGGCCGTGGGTTCGAATCCCGCCGGGATTGCTTTTCCTCTTACTGTTTGACAGAAAAACATTGAATTGTTATTATTTGATTGTCGTTGACGCAGGAGCCCGGCAGCTTTGCTTGACTCCTCTTTGAATATAACAATAGGAGAGTGTGACCCATGGACCGGAAATTGATCTTTTTGGACATCGACGGCACCTTGACGCCAGCCGGCAGCAATGTGCCTCCCAACAGCGCCCTGGAAGCCATTGGCCGAGCCCGGCAGAATGGTCACCTTATCTTCCTCTGCACGGGCCGAAACCCAGGCATGATGGCACCCGTTCTTGGCTATGGCTTTGATGGGGCCGTGGCTGCGGCGGGCGGCTATGTGTTCGCCGGGGAGGAAGTACTATTCGATTGTCCCATGAGCGACGGCCAGTTGCAAACGGGGCTCAGGCTCCTGAAGGAGAACGGGGTCTTCCGCACCATCGAAAGCCGGGACAAGACTTGGGGGGATGAGGATCTGGGCGACTTTCTTGCCACCGCGGGGGACGGCAACAGCGAGCTGGTTCGCTGGCGCAAGGCCCTGGCGGAATCCCTGAACATCCGGCCAATGAAGGAGTACGATGGCAGCCCCATCTACAAGATTGTGTTCATGTGTCTGGAAGCCAAACAGTTGGAACCTGCGCGGCAGGCTTTGGAAAAGGATTTCAACTTCGTGGTCCAGGACGTGGCCGCCCACCGTTGCCTTAACGGGGAGCTGATCAACCGCAAGTTCGACAAGGGCCGGGGCGTAAAGATCATCGCGGACCACTTCGGCGCGGATATGCAGGACACCATCGGCTTCGGGGACAGCATGAACGACCTTGAGATGATCGAGGCCGTGGGCATATCCGTCTGCATGGACAACGGCAGCCCCCTCCTTAAGGCCAAAAGCGACCGGGTGTGCCCCGCCGTGGACGAGGACGGCCTGTTCCTCGCCTTCAAGGAGCTGGGCCTGATCTGAAGTTGGAGGTATAATTTTTTTATTTACTTTTCCATTTCCCTCCTGTATACTGAATTGGGCTTGCAGCCAAGGGCTGCACGATAACCCTATAAAATGAAAATGAAGGGAGACCCATCATGGCACTGGACTACAGGAAATGCGCTGAACAGATCGCTGCCAACATCGGCGGCGGCGCCAATGTTATCAGCGCAGCCCACTGCGCCACCCGCCTTCGGCTGGTGATTGCGGACAACAGCAAGGTCAACAAGAAGGCTCTGGAGGAGGTCGAAGGAGTCAAGGGCATGTTCGAATCCAACGGACAGCTCCAGCTCATCATCGGCACCGGCACCGTAAACAAGGTCTACGACGAGTTCCTCGCCGTCACCGGCGCTTCCGCCGCCACTAAGGACGACGTAAAGAAGGCCGCAGCCTCCAAGATGCCTCTTTGGAAGAAGATCCTCAAGACCCCTGGCGACGTGTTCGTACCCATCCTGCCCGCCATCGTGGCCTCCGGCTTGATGATGGGCCTCGTGGAAGCGATCCCCAAGTTCTTCCCGGCTTTCGCAGGCACCGACTGGTACTCCTTCCTGGACCTGGTGGCCAACACCGCCTTTGCTTTGCTGCCCGTGCTGGTGGCCATCTCCGCCGCCCGTGTCTTCGGCGGCAACGTGTTCCTTGGCGCGGTCATCGGCCTTATGATGGTCCATCCCGCCCTCATCAACGCCTGGACTGTGGGCAACTACG
>JAFSPW010000105.1 GCA_017451295.1 Clostridia bacterium | reverse complement strand
GCCCCCGAGGAGGAGGGCAGAAACGGCGTTCTTTGGGCCGAATTATAGTAAGCTATATGAAGGCCCAAAAACGCCGTTAATTTGCGGCACATAATAAGGAGAAAGGGCCGGACGGCCCTTTCTACCTACAGTAATTCATATTAAATATGCCGCAAATGGTCTGTCCCCTCACACGGGGGCCGTCATTTTCTAAGGAAAGCGGGGATGTCGAGCTTGTTAGCCGGCCGGTTGGTGTACTCGCGGCGGATGTCCTGCTCGGTGAAGGTGCTTTCCTTGCGGGCTTCGGGCTGGGGCTCCGGCTGAATCTCGGCATAGGGCCGGGCAGCGAAGGCGTTGTCCGCGGAGGCGGGCACGCTCTGGGGGGCGCTGTAGGTCCGGGGCGCGACGGGGGCGTGGTTGTCCCGGCTGCCGAAGACCAGCGGCTGCTGGGCGGCCTTGGTGGGTTCGCCCTTATCAAAGCCGGTGGCGATGACGGTGATGCGGATAGCATCGCCCATGGACTCGTCCGTATCGGCGCCAAAGATGATGTTGGCGTCCGGGTCCGCCGTGGCCTGGATGAGCTCTGCGGCCTCGTTGACCTCCATGAGGCTCAGATCCGGACCGCCGGTGATGTTCATCAGAATGCCCTTGGCGCCCTGGATGCTGGTCTCCAGCAAGGGGCTCTCCACGGCCTGCTTGGCGGCTTCGGCTGCCCGCTTCTCGCCGGCGGCGGTGCCGATGCCCATGTGGGCCATGCCCTTTTCCTTCATGATGGTCTTCACATCCGCAAAGTCGAGATTGATCATGGCGGGCACGGCAATCAAATCGGAGATGCCCTGGATGCCCTGCCGGAGCACATCGTCCGCCACCCGCAAAGCATCGGGCAGGGAGGCCTTGCCCACCAGGGTGATGAGCTTATCGTTGGGGATGGTGATGAGGGTGTCCACGGCGGGCTTCAAATTCTCGATACCGGCTTCGGCGTTACGCATACGGACCCGGCCCTCGAAGGTGAAGGGCTTGGTGACCACGCCCACGGTGAGGATGCCCATCTCCTTGGCGCACTGGGCCACGATGGGTGCCGCGCCGGTGCCGGTGCCGCCGCCCATACCGGCGGTGATGAACACCATGTCCGCCCCGCGCAGGGCTTCCTGAATGAGGTCCCGGCTCTCGTCGGCAGCCTTGCGGCCCACCTCCGGGTCCGCCCCGGCGCCAAGGCCGCGGGTCAGCTTCTCGCCGATCTGAATCTTGGTGTCACCCTTGTTTAGCGACAGAGCCTGCCGGTCCGTGTTCACGGCGATGAACTCCACCCCCTGCAGCCCGTACTGGACCATGCGGTTTACGGCGTTGCAGCCGGCGCCGCCCACGCCGATAACCTTGATTTGAGCGAAGTTGGCACCTTCTAAATCCTGTTCAAACATCTTGTTTCCCCCTTAATTATTTCATAAAAAAGTCCTTTATTTTGTCGAGCAGCTTGGAAACGGCATCGTCCCGCCGCCGATTCATGGCCTCCTCCGGTGGATTGTTGGCCTTGAGCACGAAATCCAATGCGCCAAAGGCGCTGCAATAGTTGGGCGAAGAGAGCCTTGGGGTCCAGGGCATGTCCCGCTTGAGGGCAAGGTTCAGGGCGTCCCTTAGAAAGTCCAGTCCCCCCCGCATCATCAGCAGCCCGCCGCCCGATACATACACCGCCGGGCGTGCATCCAGGTTCACCCCCAACTTCTCCATCTCCCGGCGAATCATCCCCGCCAGCTCCATGGCCCGGGCTTCGATGATATAGGAGATGGCCTCGTGGGACACCTTCTTGGAGCCCGCCGCCGTACGCAGGACCTCCGTCTTGTCCCGATAGTCCAGCGAGAAGACGAACCGGCGCTTGGCCTGCTCGGCCGCCTCCATAGGCACATCGAGCCCGAAGGACAGATCCGAAGCGAACTGATACCCGCCGATGGGGATGGTACAAAGCCCGGTCAGCGCCGCATTCTCCACCACGGCAATGTCCGTCTGCATATAGCCGATGTCGATCAGCACCGCCGGACGCACCCGCTCGCTGTCGGGAATGAGCATGACCGCCTCCCCCAGCTGAGCACTCAGGCACATGCTGATCTCCACACCCAAATCGTCCAAAGCGTCCTGGATGGTGTGGATGAACTCGTCCTTCACAAACATGTGGCTCACCAGGGCGGAGACCTCCTGGGCCGAGACCCCTTCGGGCACCTCCGTGGAGGAGACCCCGTCCACCATGAAGAACACGGGCGTGGAGTGCATCAGCGTCCACCCCTCCTGCCGCTGGACCTTGTCGAGGGACAGGTGGATGAGCCGCTCCACATCCTCCGCCTCCACGCTCCTCTCCTCTCCCACCGTGATGGTGGCATCGGTCAAAAACAGCTGAGCAAAGGCGCCGGGCACGGTCAAAGCCACGTCCCGAATACGCAGGCGGCTTTCCTTCTCCGTCTTTTGGATGCAGTCCACCAGGGCGCTGTGCAGGCTTTGCTTGTCGATAAACGCCCCGTCCCGAAAGCCTGCATAGGTGCTGACACCGGCGCCGTGAACCACGATGCCGTCCTTGTCCACCACGCTGCCGATCAGGCACACCACCTTGGAACTGCCCACATCCAAAATCGTTGCGGGTTTCATGTATCCTCCCACTGTCTGCTGCTCGGGCCCATTGGCACCCGATACACCGTCTATAACTATACGCATGGCATTATATCATAGTCTGCCACCCTTTTTCAACAGGTAAACGAGAGCATTTTGACGATTGCCCCATTATTTTGTCGTCGGGAGTGTGAACTTCCTGTGGCGCCTTTCACGGAGCGCAGCAAGAAAGCATGACGCAGCGAGAAAGCACGGCGCAGTGAGTTCACGCCGCAAAGCGGCTGATCCTGATTTGCCCCTCCCGGCATGAATTGACGGCAAAGGGCTGCCGGTGGTACAATATAGAAGTAAAAATATGCAGCAGGAGAGACAGGAATGAAGTGGCTGGAAATCACCGTGTATACCACGGATGCGGGGGCGGACTATGTGTGCGCCGCCCTGACCGGGGCGGGCATATCGGGGCTGAGCATTGAGCAGAGCCGCAGTGCCGCCGCCGCCTTTTTGAAGGAGAGCGTGCTCTATTGGGACTTTGCGGACATGGACAAAATCGGCACGGACCACCCCTGTGTGAAGGGGTATGTGGCGGACTGCCCGGAGAACTTGGAGAAGGTGGCGGCGGCGAAGGAAGCCGTAAGCCGCCTGCCCTCTTTGGGGTTGGGGGTGGACCTTGGCACCCTGTCCGTCACGGTGCAGACCGTGGACGAGGAGGACTGGGCCAACAACTGGAAGCAGTACTATAAGCCGCTGGAAATCGGCCGTCGGCTGCTGGTGCTCCCCTGCTGGGAGCCGGTGCCGGACACGGACCGGGTGGTCTTGAAACTCGATCCCGGCATGGCCTTTGGCACCGGGGCGCACCACACCACGAGAATGTGCCTGGAGCTGTTGGAGAAGGTGCTCGAGCCCGGCACAGACATGCTGGACATGGGCTGCGGCAGCGGGATTCTGTCCATCGCCGCCCGGCTGTTGGGGGCGAAAAAGGCCGTGGCGGTGGACATTGACCCCATCGCCGAGACCGTGGCACGGGACAACGCAAAGATGAACGGCCTTGGGGAAGAGGGCTACGAGATTTACATCGGGAACCTGCTCTCGGACCAGGGGCTAAGAGACCGCATCGGCACCGGGTATCCGGTGGTGGCGGCGAACATTGTGGCGGACGTCATCATCGGCCTTGCTCCCTATGCTAAGACCGTCCTCGCCCCCGGGGGCTGGTTCATCGTCTCCGGCATCATTGACGATAGGGCAGAGGAGACCCGTGGGAAGCTGGAGGAAGCGGGCTTTGCCGTACAGCAGGTTGTAAGTTCCGACTGCTGGTATGCCCTGCTGTGCCAAAATACGCTATGAACCGGTTCTTTATTGACAGCCGGCAGGGGGACAGCGCCTGCATAGAGGGGGAGGACCACAAGCACCTGAGCGCCGTGCTGCGGATGAAGGCCGGGGAGCAGGTGATGATCAGCGATGCTAAGGGCCGGGAGTGCCTGGGGACGGTGGTGTCCATACTCAAGGAGAGAACCGAGGTCGCCCTCTTGCCCTGGGGCCCGGCGCTCGGGGAACCGGAACGGGAGATTACCCTCTTTCAATGCCTGCCCAAGGCGGGGAAGATGGAGACCATATTGCAAAAGGGGACGGAGCTGGGGGTCTGTGGCTTTGTGCCGGTGCAAAGCCGCCGGTGCGTGGTCCAGCCCGGGAAGGACTTTGATAAGAAGCTCGCCCGCTACCAGAAGGTGGTGAAGGAGGCCGCCATGCAGAGCGGCCGGGGCATCATCCCCCGGGTGCACCCCTTAGAGAGGATAGACAGGCTGGACCTTTCGGCCTTCGAGCTCACGCTTGTAGCATACGAGGGCGAGCTCGCCTACACCCTAAAGGCCGCCATAGAGGGCTTCGTCGGCAAAAGAATCGCCATCCTTATCGGCCCCGAGGGGGGCTTTGAAGGGGAGGAAGTGGCCCTGCTGCAAAGCAGGGGCGCCCGGAGCGTGACCCTGGGACGGCGGATTTTACGAACGGAGACAGCGGGCATGGCCATGGCCGCCCAGATACTCTTTGCCTTGGAGGGCTGATATGCGGGTGAGCTTTTACACCTTGGGCTGCAAGGTGAACCATTACGAGACCGCCGCCATGGCGGAGCTGTTCACCGCCGCGGGGCACCAGGTGGTGGCCCCTACAGAGGGGGCGGACGTGTGCATCGTGAACACCTGCACGGTGACGGCGGTGGCGGACCAGAAGTCCCGGCAGATGCTGTCCCGGTTCCACAGCCTGAACCCGGGCGCCCTGGTGGTGGCCGTGGGCTGCTACAGCGAGGTGAACCGGGAGGCCGTGTCCCGGCTCCCCGGGGTGGGGCTGGTCCTGGGCACGGGCGGCCGAAAGGACATCGTGTCCCTGGTGGAAGGGGCCCTGCTCCATGCGCCCTTGCCGGAGGGGACGGCGCCCTTTGCCCGGCGGGACTTTGAGGAGCTTTCCGCCGTGGCCGACAGCCGGACCCGGGCCACCTTGAAGATTCAGGACGGCTGCGTGAGCTTTTGCACCTATTGCGCCATCCCCTTTGCCCGGGGCGCCCTGCGCTCCAGGTCCATGGACAGCTGCCGCCGGGAGCTGACGGCTTTGGTGGCGAAGGGGTATCAGGAGATTGTGCTCACGGGCATTGAGCTTAGCGAATACGGCAAGGACCTGACGGGCCGTCCCACCCTGCTGCATGTTATCGCCCTTGCGGACGAGGTGGGGGTGCCGCGGCTTAGGCTCGGGTCCCTGGACCCGAGGTTTGCAAGCGAAGCCTTTGCAAGAGCCTGTGCAAAGAGTCGGAGCCTGTGCCATCAGTTCCATCTGTCGCTGCAGAGCGGGTCAAAAACCGTTCTTGAACGGATGAACCGGCGGTACACCCCGGAGGCGTTTTTGGAGAACGCCCGGCGGCTCAGGGCCTATATGCCCGATGCCGCCATCACCACGGATGTGATTGGGGGCTTTCCCGGGGAGACGGAGGCGGAGCACCAGGAGACCCTGGCCTTCTTGGAGGCCGTGGGCTTTGCCCGCATCCACGCCTTCCCCTACTCCCGCCGCCCCGGCACCAAGGCGGCGGACATGCCTGGTCAGCTCTCCCAGCGGGAGAAGGCCCGGCGAACACGGGAGCTCATCGCCCTCGGGGAAAAGCTGGAGGCGGCCTTCATCGACAGCCAGATAGGCACCGTGCAGCAGGTTTTGATGGAGGAGGACGGCACGGGCTATACGGGAAACTATATCCGGGTTCGCTGCAAGGGAACCGCCAACGAGCTGGTCACCGTCCGGCTCACGGGCCGGGAAAAGAACATCGCCATAGGAGAGGAGATTTAATATGGATTGTCTGTTTTGCAACATCGTGAAGGGGGAGATTCCCTCCGCCAAGGTCTATGAGGACGAGCTGGTCTATGCCTTTAAGGACATCGCCCCCCAGGCCCCGGTCCATGTGCTGCTGGTGCCGAAAAAGCATATCACCAGCGCCCAGACCCTGACCCCAGCGGACGACGCCCTTCTTTGCCACCTGTTTGCCGTGGCCCGGCACATCGCCGAGGAAACCGGCGTTGCCGACACCGGCTACCGCCTCATCACCAACATCGGCCCCGATGGCGGCCAGAGCGTCCCCCACCTGCACCTGCACCTCATCGGCGGCAAAGCCCTCAAGTGGGAGAACTGAAGGGTGCCCCTCTCCCCCCGTGTCATTTTGACCGAGGGAGCCAAAGCGACCGAGCGGAGAAATCTCTTGTATATGCAAGTCGGTTCCCAGATCCCTCCGCTCGCTCTGCTCGGTCGGGATGACAGGAGAGGAGAACGGTGGAGGCAAGAACACTCTTTTGTCATTTCGACCGAGGGAGCATGCGATCTATCCCCCCGTGTCATTTCGACCGAGGAAGCTTGCGACCTCTCCCCCGTGTCATTTCGACCGAGGAAGCGGCAGCGACCGAGCGGAGAAATCTCTTGGGCAAAGGAGTTGGTTAACAGATCCCTCCGCTCGCTTCGCTCGGTCGGGATGACAGGAGAGGAGAACGGTGGAGGCAAGAACACTCTTTTGTCATTTCGACCGAGGAAGCATAGCGACCTATCCCCCCGTGTCATTTCGACCGAGGGAGCGAAGCGACCGAGCGGAGAAATCTCTTATACAAGCCAGTTGGTTCCCAGATCCCTCCGCTCGCTTTGCTCGGTCGGGATGACAAGAGGGGAGAACGGCTCGGTAGGGACGACAAGAGATGAGCAAGCGGCTCGGTCGATTGACAAGAGGGAGCGGGCCGCCGAGGGCGTCGGCCCCTACGGTCGGGCGTTAAAAAGCCCCCCTTGTGTAAAGGGGGGACTAAGGGGCGGGCCGCTTCGTCGCCCGGCGTATCCGGATGAGGGCGAAGCCGATTTTCGGTGAAAGGTTGTCAAATCCGTCGAAGGAGCGTATACTATAGGGAAATTCCGTTGGAGGCAAATACTAACCCGTGGCAACAAGCATCAACGACGTGGAGCGCATCCACTTAATCGGCGTGGGAGGCTGCAGCATGAGCGGCCTTGCACAGATTCTCAAAAAACAGGGGCACACCGTCACCGGGTCCGACCGGGAGCGGTCCCAGTTCACCGATAGGCTTACTGAGCTGGGTATCCCCGTGTTCATTCCCCAGAAGGGGGAGCAGGTGGAGGGGGCAGAGCTGGTCATCTACTCCGCCGCCATCAAGCCCGACAACCCGGAGCGTGCCTATGCCCGGGAGCACGGCATCCCCGAGATGGAGCGGAGCGTGGCTCTCGGCCAGATTTCCGCCCGCTATCCCCATGTGGCCGCCATCTCCGGCTGCCACGGCAAGACCACCATCACCTCCATGCTGGCCTATATGAACCGGCAGGCTGGCCTCGATGCCACCGTCCACGTGGGTGGCTTTGTGGATTTGCTGAACGGCGGCGTAGAGGTCGGGGACGGGGAGCTGTTCATCACCGAAGCCTGCGAGTATGTGAAGAGCTTTCTCACCCTCCTGCCCACGGTGGCTCTGGTGAACAACATCGACAACGACCACCTGGACTGCTACAAGGACCTGGACGAAATCATCGCCACCTTTGCCCAGTTTTGCGACCTGGTGCCGCCCGAGGGGGAGATTATCGTCTGCCGGGACGACAAGAACGTGCAGCGGCTGCTGCCCCTGCTCCATCGGACCCCCATCACCTATGGGCTTTCTGAGGGGGACTACCACGCTAAGAATGTGACCTTTGACGAACGGGGCTGTGCCAGCTTCGATTTGGTGTACAAGGGGGAAACCCTGGACCGCATCGTGCTGCATGTCCCCGGCACCCACAACATCATCAACGCCCTGGCCGCCTGCGCCGTGGCTGCCCAGTTTAAGGTGAGCTTTTCTGACATGGCCGCCGCCCTCGCCCGCTTTGCCAACACCAAGCGCCGGTTCGAGTTTATGGGCAAGAAGAACGGCGTGTCCGTCTACCACGACTATGGCCACCACCCCAACGAGATAGCCGCCACCTTGGAGGCGGCCGCCCGGGTGCCCCACAACCGGCTCATCTGCGTGTTCCAGTGCAACAGCTACACCCGGGCTAAGACCCTGTTCTGTGAGAATGTGACCTGCTTTAGTAAGGCGGACCAGGTGCTGGTACCGGACATCTACCCCGGCCGGGAGGTGGACACCGGCATCGTCCACGCCCGGGACATGGTCAACGCCATCAACCGGACCACCCACAACGCCCTGTACCTGCCCACCTTCGAGGAGATTGCCGCCTGGCTCGAAACGAACGCCCAGCCCAACGACCTGGTCATCACCGTGGGCAGCGGCAACGTCTATGCCCAAACCCGCAAGCTCCTCTAACCCTCCATTGACATTGCCCCGATTTCTGGTATAATCATCCTGCCCCCCAAAAGGGGCGCCCGTCTCCGTAGCTCAGCAGGATAGAGCGTTCGCCTCCTAAGCGAAAGGCCGCGCGTTCGAATCGCGCCGGGGACGCCAAAGCCACCCTTTATGGGTGGCTTTTTCGTCCCCATTTGGCGCGATGAGAACGCAGTTCGTATAGGCGGCTTTAGCCGCCTGCTCGGCATTGCCTCCTTATATTCTAAATTCAGGGCAATGCCGTATCGCGCCGGGGACGCCAAAAAGCCTGAAAACAAAGCGTTTTCAGGCTTTTCTTTTTCCTGAAATCCAGACAATGCATGAAGCTATCTAACTCTACTGATAATGCATAGTCGACCTGCGTATTCATTATTTCTGAATTCGCAAAACGCTCTCTTTTCCGAAAATACCACATAATACCACATATAGTGGCTTTTCCATGCCAGATTTAACTCTCGATGCCATCATTGGGATGGCATCTTTTTGGCATATTTCATCAATTAACTATTATCGATTTTTGAAAATAATATATTATTTCTGCCCTGTCAAAAACTTTGCAGAAACCACTTCCATCTTCCACGTAATAGGTGAGGGGCGAAATACGAAGCCCTCCACCTTGACAACAAAATAGCCAATCTCGGGTAACAATAGAATGATGCTTCTGCCTTGAATGCGTCACAGCATTGGGCGGCTCCGCAGAATGCGGGGGTTCGAGAGAACATGCGCGAGAACGGCGGCTCGAAACGGCACTTTTATCATAAGAACAGAGGAAAAAGGAATGGCAAAAGTGATCGCAATCATGAATCAAAAGGGCGGCGTTGCAAAAACGACAACCGCCATCAATGCCAGCGCAGGTCTCGCAAAGCACGGAAAACGGGTACTGCTGATCGATCTGGACGGACAAGGCAATTTGAGCCGTGGGCTGGGATGCAAAGCAAAAGGACGCAGCCAGTATACCATCAGAGGCGCGCTGATCAATATTCAGATGGGCATCCCCACCGCCCCTGACAAGGGAATCTTGAAAGCAAGATTTGACCCGGTTTGTGTCACGCCCTGCAATATTCAGATCGATGCCTTTGCACTCTCCCTGAAGGAAGATCCGAATAGACAAGTTTATCTGCGCAGATATGTCAATACCGTGCGTCAGTACTTTGACTATATTCTGATCGACTGTTCCCCAAGTGTGGGGGTTATGACGCAGAACGCGCTTGTCGCAGCCGACAGCGTTATGATCCCGGTTGACCCAGAGTTCTTCGGCGCAGAAGGAGTCGAACAGATCGTGGCAACTATGACCGACGTGCAAAGGAAGGTTATTGCAACAATCGTATCAGATGAAAACGGTATTGCTGAAACCGGCCTGCTGCCGTTCGGTACTTATACCATTCAGGAGGCGAAGACTGTAGCAGGTTACGATCTGGACCCGTCGATCTACACGATCACACTGGCATATAAAGATCAGAGCACGCCGATCGTTTACGCGGAGCAGTCCATCAACAACAAGCGGATCCCCGGCTCAGTCAAGATCAAGAAGGTCTGTGAGTTCTTTGACACCAAGACCACGACGTTCAAGACTGGTCCCCTTGAAGGTGCTGTGTTCGGCCTCTATACGGCTGAACCTGTCAAAATGATTCCGAAGAATACGCTCGTCAGCCTGTTG
Source organism: Clostridia bacterium (assembly GCA_017451295.1). Lineage (GTDB taxonomy): Bacteria > Bacillota > Clostridia > Christensenellales > CAG-138 > RUG472. Next base: position 3,843 of record JAFSPW010000105.1, on the reverse strand, counting down.
ATAACGGATAAGGATGGTATCGCAACCTCTGATACAACGCTTCCCTTCGGTAAGTACTACCTGAAGGAACTCAAGGTTCCGGACGAGACGATCCATTTGATCGAGGAATCCTTCCCCGTAACGGTCAGCGGTGTAAACACGGATTATGTCAAAAAGCCGATCGAAAATGAGCTTTTCAAAGGAAACATCGCCGTCTGGAAGTCCGATGATTACGATCCTGACCGTATGCTTGAGGGCGCACAGTATGAGATTCGTGACAAGGACGGACTCTTGTACGACACCATGACCACGGACAAAGACGGATACGCCATTTCGATTGATCTGCCCGTCGGAACTTACTATGTCAAGGAGGTCGTACCGCCTGCAGGATTCGTGCTCTCGGACGAAATGATTGAAGTTAAGATCACGACTGACAATAAAGCGACAATCGTGTTTGAGCGTACCAATGAGCAGACGCATATCGTGCTGAAGAAGACTGACTTCTCCACCGGTAAGCCCGTGTACGAGGCATTCTATGAGATCAAGAATTCCAAAGGTGAGGTCGTATTCGAAGGTGAAACGGATCTGAACGGCGAAATCATCCTGTATGAGCCGCCTGCTGATACCTATACCTTCACAGAGACTGTTGCCGTGAAAGGTTTTACGCTGAGTCCTGAAACCTTCACTTTTACAGTCGATTACCATGGCAACATCACCGGAACAACCGACATCACGGACGAGCCCACCTGTCTGCAACTCAACAAGCTGAACTTGTACACCGGCAAGCCGTTCGCCGGAGTCGAATTCCGCCTGGTAGATTCGGATGGACAAACCGTGCGTACGGTTCTCTATACTCCCGAGCCCGAAATCCTCGTATAAGCAAGTGCAGAAACAGCAACGGCTTCCGTCCCTGAACATAGCTTCCGCATTTGGGCGAAGGATGGTGAGGACACGTTCTTCACCGATGAGAATGGCTTTGTCGAGTTCCGTTATCTCCCCGTAGGAACGTACACGCTCGAAGAAGTCTATCCGACCGGCTACATCGGGCCGGAAGTAGTCACCTTCACGCTGACGGACAGAGACGGCGTTTCCAATCCGATGATCGTCACCGTCGAGAACTGCCCCACCGGGTTGAAGATCATCAAGGTGGATGCGAAGTCCGGCAACCCGTTGGCAGGCGCAGGATTCTGCTTGAAGGTCAAGGGCGAAAGCGACTTTGAAATCCTGAAGCTTCGCAAGGAAGCGGACGGCAGCTTCTTCTACGATCCGAACGGCACGATCACCGATATGATTACCGACGGAACCGGCGAGCTCACCATCTATGGCTTACCTCTCGGCGAGGTCTGGATCGAGGAAGCACTCACCCCGGACGGTTATTTCCCGATCAGCGCTCAAAAGGTCGAACTGACCCGCGAGAACACGAATAGCGACCCGCTGACGTTCCGGATCGAAAACCACAAGTTCGTCAAGCTCGGTATGGATTCGGACTGGTGGGAGTTCCCGGCGCTTTGCTCCGGCGTTCTCCTTCTGCTCGGCGGACTCGTCGCTGCGGCGATCATTGTCGCAAAGAAGCGTAAGAGACTCAGAGAGGAGGCATAAAGCATGACCCCGAATGTTATCATTGCAATCGTGCTTGTCGTGATCATCATCGGCGGGTTCATCTTTCTGCAGGTCAGAAAGAAGAAACAGTAAGGCATATATAAAAGATGTAGCCGTTAAAAATGCGGCTACATCTTTATCAAAAGCACTTGTTTATCGCACGGCAGGCAATGCTTTCAGATAATCCTCAACATTGAGATATCTGATTTCGTCCACAACGGTGTCCGCACCGCGGTAAAGAACATACTTTCCTTGAATACTTCCATATCGAAACGCCGTATCTTTGCACTTCGCAGGATCTATTAGATGTCGTATTTGATTCTTGTCAATCTCTTTGCTGTGCTTGACTTCATATATCTCGCAGCGGGCATGATTTGGATCGAATACCACCATATCAAACTCGCCAACAGCAAATTGCAGTTTGAATACCTGACAGTTTGGCTTTGCCTTTTTCGTTTCGAGAAGCACAATGTCTTCCATCATTCTGCCTTTGATTTCATTTAGAATACGTTCTGTTACCATGTTCCGTTCCGTCAGCGAAAGCGTTTGGAAAGCCTCGTCAAGCATGATTTGATTGATCAAAGCAACTGCTTGCGAATAGCGCATGCCAGGTTGCGTAATGACCGTTCTCGTCTCTTTCCTGTTCAAATTCGACATATGTATAATGTCGATATCAAGGGTCAAATCTAGAAGATCCAAATAGTCTTTGATTTGGGCTCGATGCTCTTCCGTAATCTCGACGATTTGTTCCTCCTTGTTCTTGATTTCGAGAATTTCCCGCAATCGCTGCGTAACCTTTTCCTTATCAATTCGATCGAGGATATCATTTGTGCTTCTCAAATTGTTCTCCGAAATGCGCAGATCGGTTGATCTGAACTGTCTTGTCAACACTTCAATCGTAAACCGATGATTGATGTCTTCAATGATGCGATTGATGGCACTCGTCAGTTCATTTCTGTTGTATAGCTCAATCAAACTGCCGAAGTGCGCTTCATACCGATAGTTCTTCAATGAATGCTGTATGTTCTTGGCGATTGCGCTGTCCACATACTCATCCGTTGATTTTTTGCTGGCAAATGTGGGCGTTGCGTTGTATTTGATTCCACCCATGCTCATGGTTCCGCCATATCGTATGTATTCATCGATCCCCTTGATGCCGAGAACTTCCTCGAATTCACGATATGGTATAAATGTCGTGTGCAGCATGATACAGCGATCGTAGAGCTGTTCATCCTCCGAAAAGACAAAGCCCAACGAGTCTGTACCGGACAACACAATCTTCATTCCGCTTGCAGCATAGACATCGGAAAACAGTGCGGCACCTTCAATGAAGTCATCCATCAGCGTTACTTCATCAAGGAAAACATAGCGGTATCCGTGTGCCTCAAGATTTCTGAGCTCTCGGTGAATTTGAGCCATCGTATTGGAAGCGTTGATTTGAATGAAGGCGGTTCGGGAAAACATCTCTTCCGACATTTCGGAAATGATCTGTCGAATCATAGTGGTTTTCCCGGTCCGTCTTAATCCATACAAGATAAAAACGCGATCCGAGACACCGCCAAAGATATACTCGCGCAGAGAATGTATCAACTCACGTTTTTGAAACGATGCCACCGGCACGATATACCTTTTCAGCGCTTCACCCGTTCTGGTTGCGGCGAACACCTCTGTATCCGTAGAAGCAGGCGATTCTTTCAGAATTTGCTGCAGCCGCTTTCGCTCCTCGATTTGCTCTGAAAGCGAAGTCAATTCATCGTCTTGAATACGGCGTCCGCGTTGCTTTCCATTTTCTGTCCATTGATAATACGGATACTTTTTTCCGTTGATCGTTTTGTAAGTAATGCCTCCCGGAGGCAAACTGTCGATTCTCTGCTGAATGCGATTTCGTTCTTGCTGTGTCATTTTAAGCACCTCTGCTCTATGATATCCAATCTTATCTTTTTTATCCTGCATTGTCAAGATAAAAAGTTAAACAGCTTGATGTGCTTCGTTTTCAGTTGAATCATCGTATGTATTCAAGCAACGCATCTTGCCGAATGATAAATTGATCACGATTGGATCGCATTGGTATAAAAGGACTAATTCTTATTGAAACGAACGACATAATCTGCTATAATACCAATAGATAATTACTTATTATCACTCTTCTTTACGATAGGATGGTATAGAATGTCAAAGACTTGTTTTGTAATTATGGGTTATGGAATAAAGAACAATATAAATCTTGATTTGACATATAGTAAAATAATAAAACCATGTATTGAG
>JAFSPW010000003.1 GCA_017451295.1 Clostridia bacterium | reverse complement strand
AGGCCCCCGAGGAGGAGGGCAGAAACGGCGTTCTTTGGGCCGAATTATAGTAAGCTATATGAAGGCCCAAAAACGCCGTTAATTTGCGGCACATAATCAAAAGAAAGTGCGGTTCGCCGCACTTTCTTCCGACAGTAATATCAAATTATATTTGCCGCAAATGGTGTGCCCCCTCACACGGGGGCCGCCTTACAGCAAACCTTCCACAGCCTTGGCCACATCCTTCATGGAAGCCGTGGGCTCGAACCGGGCCACCACGTTCCCCTGCCGGTCCACCAGGAACTTGGTGAAGTTCCACTTGATGGCGGGGTTGTTCTTATAGTCCGGGTCAATCTTCTTGAGCATGGCGCTCATGGCGAGGGCCATGGGTCCCTTGCCGAAGCCCTCAAAGCCCTTCTGGCTCTTGAGGAAGGTATACAGCGGCAGCTCGTTCTCCCCGTTCACATCGGACTTCTTCATCTGGGGGAACTGGGTGTTGTACTTGAGGGTGCAGAACTCATGAATCTCCTCGTCGGTGCCGGGGGTCTGGCCGGCAAACTGGTTGCAGGGGATGTCCAGAATCTCCAGTCCCTTGTCGTGATACTGCTCGTACATGCTCTCCAGATCCTTATACTGGGGCGTAAAGCCGCAGCCCGTGGCGGTGTTCACCACCAGCAGCACCTTGCCCTCAAAGCCCTGCAACGAGACCTCGTTCCCCTTGCGATCCAACACGGAATAGTCATAAATGCCCATAGTGCGCCTCCTGATTCATTATATACAGTTTGTACCAAATCTCCCCTGCCCTGTCAACCCCGGGACTGGGGATTTTTTGAGGCAAATTTGTGTGTTTTCTGTTTCCTTTTTCGAAAAAGTTTGGTATACTATAGCGATTGCAACGATAAGGAGATACGCATGGACTATACCAAAGCCATTGCCGGGGCCATTGCAAAGGTTCTTGGCATGGAGGAGGGGGCTTTGGCCGGGTGGCTGGAGACCCCCAAGAATACGGACATGGGGGACGTGGCCTTCCCCTGCTTTAAGCTCTCTAAGACCCTGCGGCAGGCGCCGGCGGCCATTGCCGAGAAGCTCTCTTTTGAGATTGAGCTTCCGCAGGGGGTAGAGAAGGCAGAGGCCGTGGGGCCGTACCTGAACTTCTACCTGCACAAGGGGCAGCAGGCACAGGAGATTCTGGACCGGGTGCTGACGGAGGGGAACCGATACGGCAGCTCCGACCTGGGCGGCGGCCGCCACGTGGTCATCGACTATTCCAGCATCAACATTGCCAAGCCCTTCGGCTTCCACCACCTGCCCAGCACCGCCATCGGCAACGCCCTGTACCGCATCTATGGGCATTTGGGCTATGCGCCCGTGGGGGTGAACCATCTGGGGGACTGGGGCACCCAGTTCGGCAAGATGATTGTGGCCTACAAGACCTGGGGCACCAAGCCCGTAGCCGAGTACGGCATTCGGGAGCTGGTGGACCTGTATGTGCGCTTTCACCAAGAGGCGGAGGAGCACCCGGAGATGGAGGCAGAGGCCCGCGCCTGGTTCCATAGGATTGAGACCGGGGACGAGGAAGCCGTGTCCCTGTGGAAGCAGATGAAGGATGCCACCATCGCCGAGGTGAAGAAGACCTATGCGCGCATGGGGGTTCGCTTTGACAGCTGGGCCGGGGAGTCCTTCTATGAGGACAAGATGCAGCCCATCATCGACGAGCTTAGGGACAAGGGCATCAGCCGCCTCGATAACGGCGCCACCATCGTGGATTTGAGCGAGTGGAACATGCCTCCCTGCCTCATCGTCAAGAGCGACGGCAGCACCATCTATGCGACAAGGGACCTCGCCGCCGCCTGCTATCGCAAGGCGACCTATGACTTTGCCAAGCTCCTGTACGTGGTGGCCTACCAGCAGGACCTGCACTTCAAGCAGCTTTTCAAGGTGCTGGAGCTCATGGGCCGGGACTGGGTGAAGGACTGCACGCATGTGAACTTCGGCATGGTCAGCATGGAGGGCGGCGCCTTCCACACCCGGGAGGGAAAGGTGCTGTACCTTGACGACGTGCTGGATGCCGCCGTGGAGAAGACCTACGAGATTATAGAGCAGAAGAGTCCGGACCTCGAGGACAAGCGTTCCGCCGCCGAGGCCGTGGGCGTCGGCGCCATCATGTGGGGAGCGCTGTACAACTCCCGCATCAAGGATGTGACCTTCAGCTATGACAAGGTGCTGAACTTTGACGGGGAGACGGGGCCCTATGTCCAGTACACCCATGCCCGGTGCTGCTCCGTTCTGCGTAAGGCCGGGGGCTATGACCGGGCGCATGTGGATGCGGCTTTACTCAGCGACCCCTATTCCCAGGCGCTTTTGAAGGCCATGGCTGCCTTCCCCGCCGCCGTGGAGGCCGCCGCCGAAAAGAACGAGCCGTATCTCGTGGCCAGGGCCACCATGGCGGTGTGCACGGCTATGAACAAGTTTTACTATGAGGTCCGCATCATGGCCGAGGATGAGGACCGGAAAAACGCCCGCCTGGCCCTGACGGATGGGGCGCGGCAGGTCATCGCCATCGGTTTGAATCTATTGGGCATCGCCGCCCCGGAAAGGATGTAAAGTAAAATGATCGATATCAAGCTCATTCGCACCAACCCGGATTTGGTGAAGGAGAACATCAAAAAGAAGTTCCAGACGGAGAAGCTACCTCTCGTGGACGAGGTGCTGGCGCTCGATGAGGAGTACCGGGCCGCCGTCAGCCGGGCGGACTATCTGCGTAACCAGCGCAACGTCATCAGCAAGCGCATCGGCCTGCTCATGCACGAGGGGAAGAAGGACGAGGCGGACGAAGTGAAGAAACAAGTCACCGCCATGGCCGACGAGATGGCCGCCCTTACCGCCCGGGAGGACGAGCTGCAGGGCGAGATTCGCAAGCGTATGCTGGTGATTCCCCAGATTATCGACCCCTCCGTGCCCATCGGCAAGGACGACTCCGAGAATGTGGAGCTTGAGCGCTTCGGTGAGCCGGTGGTCCCCCCCTACGAGGTGCCCTATCACACGGACATCATGGAGCGGCTGGACGGCATCGAGCTGGACGCCGCCCGGCGGACCAGCGGCAACGGGTTCTACTATTTGAAGGGGGACATCGCCCGCCTGCAGAGCGCCATCTTGTCCTATGCCCGGGACTTTATGATCGACCGGGGGTACACCTACTACATCCCGCCGTTCATGATTCGCTCGAGCGTAGTGGACGGGGTCATGAGCTTTTCGGAGATGGAGAACATGATGTACAAGATCGAGGGGGAGGACCTGTACCTTATCGGCACCAGCGAGCACTCCATGATCGGCAAGTTCATCAACACCTTCCTGGAGGAGGAGAGCCTGCCCCAGCGGCTCACCAGCTATAGCCCGTGCTTTCGCAAGGAGGTGGGTGCCCACGGCATCGAGGAGCGGGGCGTGTACCGCATCCACCAGTTTGAAAAGCAGGAGATGATTATCGTCTGCCGCCCCGAGGAGAGCCCGGCCATGTTCAACGAGCTGTGGAAGAACACCGTGGACTTCTTTAGGTCCATGGACATCCCCGTGCGAACGTTGGAGTGCTGCTCCGGGGATTTGGCGGATTTGAAGGTGAAGAGCCTCGATGTGGAGGCCTGGTCCCCCCGGCAGCAGAAATACTTTGAGGTGGGCAGCTGCTCCAACCTGGGGGACGCCCAGGCAAGGCGGCTCGGCATTCGCATCAAGAACAAGCAGAAGGGGAACTACTTTGCCCACACCCTGAACAACACCGTCGTGGCGCCGCCCCGGATGCTGATTGCGTTCCTGGAAAACCACCTGCAGGCCGACGGCACGGTGACTATCCCTGCCGTGCTACAACCCTACATGGGCGGAAAGACTCATTTGGGATAAAAAGACGGCCGTCGTAGGTGGGGCCAGACCATTTGAGGCAACTAAAGTTGAATAGTAAACATAGGAAGAAAAGGCTCAAGCCTTTTCTTCTTATTATGTGCCTCAAATTAGCCGTTTTTTTGGCCCTGTCGCATAGCTTACTATAGCTCGGGCCAAAGAAAACGGCTTCTGCCCTCCACCCCAACGGCCTT
>JAFSPW010000104.1 GCA_017451295.1 Clostridia bacterium | reverse complement strand
GGCAAGAGCCGCTCCCACGTGGCCAACACCCTGCGCCTGCTGAACCTGGCCCCCCACGAAAAGAAGCTGCTGGAGCAGGGCAAATTCAGCCCCGGCCACGCCCGGGCCATCCTGTCTCTTGAAGAGAACAGCCCGGAGCGGGTGCTGCTGGTCTCCAGCGTGATCAAGCAGGGCCTGTCCGTGCGCCAGGCCGAGGAACAGGCGCAGCGGCTGAAAACGGAACAGGCGGAAAAGGCCAGCAAGAAGCCGGCCAAAAAGCAGACCGCCACCCTGATCCACGAGGACCTGGCGCGGCAGATTTCCCGCCGGCTGGGGGTGAAGGCCCGTATCAACGGCCGCGGCGGCCGGGGCCGGGTGACCCTGGATTTCAACAGCGAGGACGATCTGCAAAACATCGTGGACGCCCTGCTGGAATAGGGTTTAGTGCAGCACATATACGCATAAAAGGCAGCTCGGACGAGCTGCCTTTTCCTGTGGCTTCTTCTCTTGACAGGGCGTAGTTATCGCGCTATTATCCTTGCGGGAACTGCACTAACGTGCACTTCGGGCGTAAAGGCAGGGGCTTGTTCATCTGCCGTGGTGGCAAGGTTCCCTTTCTTTATTTACAAAAGCCCGCCCCTTCTTGACAAACCGCCCTTCCTTCGTTACAATATCCCCGTGAGAAGTCATGGCCCCTCCGGGCCTGAGATTGCCACCGCGTGCCAGCGGTGGCATTTTTGAAAGGAGAACGCCCATGTGGAACATGCTGTGGCCGCTGCTGCTCATCGTCGGCTCCAACTGCTTTTATCATATCTGCGCCAAATCCATGCCCGCGGATGTCAACCCCTTCGCCTCCCTCACCGTCACCTATCTGGTGGGCGCGGCCCTGTCGGCCCTGCTCTTCCTGGGCAGCGCCGGCTTCTCCCGCCTGGGCACGGAGCTGGCCAAAACCAACTGGACCGCCCTGGTGCTGGGCATCTCCATCGTGGGACTGGAGGCGGGCTTCGTCTTCCTCTACCGGGCGGGCTGGAAGGTGAGCAGCGGCGCTCTGGTGGCCAACATCTGCCTGGCCGTGGCCCTGCTGTTCATCGGCTGGCTGCTCTATAAGGAGAGCATCAGCCCCCGGCAGCTGCTGGGCGTGGCCCTGTGCTGCGCGGGCCTGCTGCTGGTGAACTGGTGATACATGATACCGTTCCTTTACATACGAAAAAGGAGGTCTCGCCGACCTCCTTTTTTGTTGTCGTTATCGCTGTGCCGATATCGCGATTATCTCTTGTTTCCCCAGCTCGACGCCTCAGTCGGCGCGGATGAGCATGCTGCCGTCAGCCTTGCGGGTGACTGTTATCAGCAGTATGTAATCCCCGGCGGGCAGCTCGTAGCGGGAGGAGTCGATGCCCTTGACCTGCACGGTGAGGGCGGGCTCGACGTCGCTGTTAAAGTCCGGCATGGCTCCGGCCTCGGCGGGGTAGACCTTGATGGTGACGCGGCTGTCCTTGGTCAGCTGGGAGCGCACCCCCAGGTTCTGGCCCTCCTTCAGGGTGAGATAGCCCACGCCGCCCGTGCCTTTGGCGGCATTTTCCGCCGTGAATTTGAGCTCCCCGGTCTTGCTGCTGTTGTCGATGAAGGCGCCGGAGCCGCGGTTGGACGCCAGCCCGGCCATCATGCCGATGAGGCAGGCCGCGATGAGGAAAAGGGCGATGAGAAGCTTTTTGTTCATGTCGTGTCTCCTTTGCCGTAGATGTATCTATGATCTGTCGATTATTTGCTATTATTATTTCCCTAAACAGAAATTCGCGAAGATATGCTG
>JAFSPW010000103.1 GCA_017451295.1 Clostridia bacterium | reverse complement strand
GGGGGAAGAACAGACCCCTTCCGTCATTTTTGCCAAGGCAAAAATGCCCCCTCCCCCCTTGCTACGCAACGGTGGAGGCAAGACGGTTCCAGGGGCATCGCTTGCGCTCAGCAAGGCCCCCGAGGAGGAGGGCAGAAACGGCGTTCTTTGGGCCGAATTATAGTAAGCTATATGAAGGCCCAAAAACGCCGTTAATTTGCGGCACATAATAAGGAGAAAGGGCCGTCCGGCCCTTTCTACCTACAGTAATTCATATTAAATATGCCGCAAATGGTCTGTCCCCTCATACGGGGGCCGTCAATTCTTTAACGTCCCGCAGAGGTCGGACATGCCCCACGCCAGCCCCTCCGGCAGGCTCCGCTGCTGATAGTCCACAATGCCGCCGGTACCGGCCTCGTCCCCGTGGTGGTTCAGCTTCACCCCCAGGAAGAACAGACTGGTGGAGATGCCCCCATCGAGGTTATACGCCAGGGTGCAGCCCTCGTCCACAAACACCTGGGCCAGCTCAATGAGCTTGAACCCCACGCTGTAGCCCGGCTGCCGTCCGTCGGCCACCACCACCACATAGTGCCCCGGCTCCACCATGCCCAGGGCGCAGCGGGGATTGCGCTGGGTGGTGTTGGAAGCGCCCTTGGAAATCTCCCCGCCAATGACCAAATCCGAACCCCGGGGGAAGGAGAACACGTCCTGCGTGCCGGACTCCCACAGGGTGATGGCGTCCATGGCGGACTTGTTCACGATGGCGAAGGCCTGACTCTCGCTGTAATAGGCCAGGCTGTGGGAAGCCCGGGTCTTGCTGTACACCCGTCCGTCCCGAATGAGAACGCCCTTGGCCTCGGCTTCCGCCTGGATGAGGTTGTCCCCGGTGAACCAGATGACACTCTTATATCGGTTCGCCATGTCCTGGGGCCAGGTCCGGGTCCGGCCGTCCTTCCGATTGCTGGCAAAGGTGGAATAGAAACTGTCCACATCCCGGGTGTACACATGGGCCGCAAAGTAGGTCACGGGTCCCTTGTCCACCTCCGTGGTCTTCCGGGTCACATCCACGGTCAAAGTGTCGGACCGATAGACCCAACGCCCCTTCTCAAAGTCGAACACCTCCACCTGCTCCTTTTCCCCGTAGGGCAAGAAGGGATAGGGGTCCGGGGTGGGCTCCGCCGTCGGCTCCGGCGTGTTGGAAGGCGCCGGGCTCTCGGTAGCCGCCGGGGTGGGCACCGGGCTAGGCTGTGCCGGCGCCGGGGTAAAGGTCTGCGCCGCCTCTAATTGGGCCGTCTGCCGAACCAAGGGGTGACTGCCCAAATAGGAGATGAGCACCAGCCCCCCTATGCCCAGCAGCACCACCGCCGCCCCCGTCACCATCAGCGGGGTGCGATAGGCCTTGGTGGACCGATCCTTGGGCAGCATCCACATCCATATGCACAGCACCGCCCCCAGCCCCATGACCAGCACGCACAGCTTCTGCAGCCGCCGACTGTTGCTTTCCAGCCAGGTGGGCTCCTCCGGCGCCGCCGTGGGGATGGGCGTCTGCATGGGGGTAGGGGAGGGCGTGGGCGCTTCGGTGGGCTTGGCAGTGGGCTCCTGCGAAGGCTCCGGCGTGGGCTCCTCGGTAGGTTCAGGGGTAGTCTGCGCCGCAGCCGCCGTGGGAGCGAACAGGGTCAGGGCTTTGTCCGCCTGCCCCACGAGCCTAAAGTGCCCCTCCTGGGGCAAAGCTTTGCGGTACACCTGCCGGCTAAACAGCAGCCCATAGGCTTCGCGGGTCTGCTCCCTTACTCCCTCATAGGAGACCACCGTGGCCCCCTCAGGGTCGCTGAGAAGTACCTGCTCCGGCGCAAAAGCCGCGGGACCCTTGCTGTTTTCGGCACCCGCCTGCAATAGAATGTTCTCCAGCTGGCTTGCCACATAGGCGCTGCGCTGGTCCCCTTCGCCGCCGGAGGCACAGATGACGGTGTCCGGCCGCAGGGTGCGAATCAAATCCGCCGCATAGGCGCACAGGGCCTTGTCCGTCCAGGTCTTCTGCACGTCCTCCAGTTCATTATAATCCCGGTCCACAAAGCCCCCGATAATGGGCGCTTCCCGGTAGCCCAAAGACCACAGGGCCGTGACCGCCTCCCCCAGGGGACGGGGATCCCCCGCCGTGGCCTGCAGGACCTGGCTGTCCTCGCTCAAATAGCACACCGCCACCTTGGCCCCTTGCTCTATGTACAGCGGCAGCAAGCCCCCCAACTCCTCAAACAGAGCCTGGGGCTGTCCCAGCAGCACCAGCACCTGGGCCTGGTCCATGGCCCCCTCAAAGTGGGGCAACGCCTCCGGCACCGCCCCGTCAAACACCCGCAGGGTGCTGATGGTCCAGCTGTCCTCGCTGCTTAGCTCCGCCTTCCGGCACCCGCTGTCTAACGGCACAAGACCCATGGGATACCCCAGACTGGGCGAAGTCTTAGACAGGAGCTTGCCGCTGCCGTCAAACTGCTTCAGGGTCAGCACCGGCGGCTGGCGGAACCAGCTCAAATACAGCACCGGCGCCTCACTCCCCTCCGGCAGCTCCACCGTCAGCTTCCGGCTCCGGCTCACCGTCAGCCGGGTCAGCAAGCTCTCGTCCGTCAACCGTTCCACCGGCACCGCCGTGGGCAGGGTATAGGTACACAGCCCCGTGAGTTCCTTTGCCTCCGGGGCCTTAGCCGCCTCCTCAGCCCGCACTTTAAGGGGCGATAGCAGCAGCAGGGCGGCACAGCAAAAACCGATAACTTTTCCTAATCCTCTCATAGCCTTTCCAGCATACCACACCCATCCCCCCGCCGCAACTTTTTTCTTTCATATTGTGGGGATAGGTAAGGGCAGAGGCCGGGGTCTTATTTCTCCATCAAAGCCTCCATGCTGCAGCCCAGGACCTTTGCCAGGCGAAGCAGGGTGTCGGCGCTGGCCTTGTTGATGTCCTTGCGGCGCTGTTCATACATTTGAATGGAGCGGAGCGTCACGCCGGATTGCCTGGCAAGCTCCGCCTGTGAAAAGCCATAGGCCGTACGCAGGCGCTTCAGGCTGGTTTCCGGGAAGCGTTCATGCATACGCGCCTCGGCAATGTCTGCGAATTTGGAAATGTCCGCTTCGTGGAGCGTGTCATAGAGATACACCAGATCTAAATAGGGGAGCGCCTGAAAGATTTCAGCGTATGAGCGGGCCGAGTACCATTGATAATATGCCACCGCCCAGCCGATCCAGTATTCTTTTGAGCGCCCGAAGTGTTCCCGGGGCACGGCATCCGGCTGCCGTCCGGTGGTCTCGTCTATGACCTGTGCCGCAATCTCGATGCCGCTCATGCCCGCAAGAACGGCCGGTTCCCCGTTCTCCATCCGCTTGCATAGCGTGCTTGCGACAAAGAGCTTGGCAAAATCCGCACCGGGGATTTTGCAGGCGTTGATGGCATAGTCAAAGGCATCCCCCAAGGCGGACTGGGCCTTACATAGATAGATTTCTCGGTATGCGCGGATCATCGTTCGTGATGCCTCCTCGTATGATGTCCTGGATATAGAGCCCGTCGGCTTCCTCCTCGAGAATGCCCAGATAGGTCTGGTTCGCTTCCTCGTCCCGGGCCTTTCGCAGCACATAGTATGCGTCCTTCGGCGCCGCCTCAAACCCTTCAAACCTGAGCTTAGAAAAGGCAAAGCTGGACTTGATTACAATCTGCTCTCCCAGCTTGCCCAGCCGCATGGCCCGGGAAAGCTGCTCCACGGTGATGGCGTTGTTCAAAAACGCCTCCGCATAATCGAAATAGGAATCGTCCGCCCGATAGCCGATGACTACATCATAGGCATTAACGTTGACGCCGAAATGCTCGATCAGATACCGTTTTGCCCGCCTTGCGACCGGCGTTTTGATGGAAAACAGGCGGTGCTCCACCAGGACCGCCATCCAGTTGAGAATCGTGTATTCGGGGCTGTTCAGCCGCAGAATCCGCAAAAACTCGGTGTCCAGCGTATAGCGGTTGCAAAAGCCGTCCCGCAGGGAAGAGACCGCCCACTCCTTGGCCAGGTCCCGGCTTTCGGTGCAGTAGAACCCCAGACCGAAATCATTGTGCTGTTTGCCTTCCCCATAGGTCGGTGTCTCAATGACCCGTTCCGAGCCGTGATAGATGGTCAGTTCCTGTTCCATGGCATACTCCTCCGTTTGCCTGAATTATATCACTGTGGTGATATCTCGTCAAGCGGCTGACTCCATCCCCCCGCCGCAACTTTTTTTGCCAATAAATTGCAACCTGCCTTTGCATGGGGTATACTGTTGCCACCAAAGATAAAGGAGCCGCGAATATGCTGAAAGTCGTTTCCCCCTTCACCCCCCAGGGGGACCAGCCTCAGGCCATCGAGGAGCTGAGCCAAGGGGTATTGGCGGGGGATAAGCTGCAGGTGCTGCTGGGGGTCACGGGCTCCGGCAAGACCTACACCATGGCCAAGGTCATCGAACGGGTGCAAAAGCCCACCTTGGTCCTGGCTCACAACAAGACGCTGGCGGCCCAGCTTTGTTCCGAGCTCAAGGCCTTCTTCCCCGACGCCTTCGTGGAGTATTTCGTCAGCTATTACGATTACTATCAGCCCGAGGCCTACATCGCTTCCAGCGATACCTATATCGAAAAGACCACCGCCGTCAACGAGGAGATTGACCGGCTCCGCCACTCCGCCACCTGCGCCCTGAACGAGGGGCGGGATGTGATTATCGTGGCCTCCGTCAGCTGCATCTATGCCCTGGGGGATCCAGAGGAGTATCTGCACCTGTCCCTGTCGCTGCGGCCGGGCATGGAGGTGAGCCGGGAGGAGGTCATGCGGCGGCTTATCGACATCCAGTTCCAGCGCAACGACATCGACTTCCAGCGGGGCACCTTCCGGGTCCGGGGAGACATTTTGGACATCTTCCCCATGGGCAACGAGCAGCGCGCCCTGCGTATCAGCTTCTTTGGGGACGAGATTGAGAAGATTACGGAGATAAACACCCTGACCGGGGAGGTCCTGAGCACCCAGGACCATGCCGCCATCTTCCCCGCCAGTCACTACGCCACGGGCCAGGGGAAGCTCATGGCCGCCCTGCCCGTCATCGAGGCGGACATGCTCGAGTGCAAACAGCGCTTCCTGGACGAGGAAAAGCCCCTGGAGGCGGAGCGCATCGAGCAGCGGGTCCGCCACGACATGGAGATGATGCAGGAGATTGGCTACTGCAGCGGCATCGAGAACTATGCCCGCTACTTCGACGGTCGCCGGCCCGGGGAGCCGCCCTATACCCTTATCGACTATTTTCCCAAGGACTTTTTGCTCCTCGTAGACGAAAGCCATGTGACCATCCCCCAGATTGGGGCCATGTACCGGGGGGACAGGATGCGTAAGGAGGAGCTGGTGAAGTATGGCTTTCGGCTCCCCAGCGCCTTTGACAACCGGCCCCTGCGGTTCGAGGAGTTTTTGGAGCGGATTCCCCAGATGATTTGCGTCTCCGCCACCCCGGGCCAGTGGGAGCTGAGCCGCACCAGCCGGGTGGCCGAGCAGATTATCCGGCCCACGGGGCTGATTGACCCGGAGATTTTCATTCGCCCCATCGAGGGCCAGATAGACGACATTCTCTCCGAGGTCCGGCTCACGGCACAGAAGGGCTACCGCACCCTTATCACCACCCTCACCAAGCGCATGGCGGAGGACCTGACGGAGTACCTGGACGGCATGGGTGTCCGGGTCCGCTATATGCACAGCGACATCGACACCCTGGACAGAATGGAGATTATCCGGGACCTGCGCCTGGGGGAGTTTGATGTGCTGGTGGGCATCAACCTCTTGCGGGAGGGGCTGGACCTGCCGGAGGTGGGCCTGGTGGCCATATTGGATGCGGACAAGGAGGGGTTCCTCCGTTCGGAGACCTCCCTCATCCAGACCATCGGCCGGGCCGCCCGGAACGCTGAAGCCCGGGTCATCCTCTATGCGGACACCATCACCCCCTTCATGCGCCGGGCCATGGACGAGACGGAGCGCCGCCGACAAAAGCAGATGGCCTATAACAAGGAGCACGGCATCGTGCCCAAGACCATCCGTAAGGAGGTCACCGCCCTGCTCGGCATCTCCCACAAGGCAGAAACCGATGCCGCCGCCTATCAGGAGCAGGAGCGGGCTGCTCGCATTGAGCTGCTGCAGGAGCAGATGCGCCAGGCCGCCCGGGAGCTGGAGTTCGAGCAGGCCGCCAAGCTCAGGGACGAGATTCGGCGCCTGAGCGGCCAGACCGTCACCCCCAACAAGCACATCCGCCCCGGCATGGTGGGCTCCGCCAAAAAGAGCCGCGGCCGCAGCCGGAAATAGCCGTGTGAGGGGCTAAACCATTTGCGGCAAATACCTTTCTTTTGCCGCTTTTTCTCTTTGTACAAAGGAGAAAAAGCGGCGCAAAAAGAGAAACTTATGTAAGATATTTTAGGAGAGCTGCTTTGTCGGCTCTCCTTTGTCTTGCCTCCACCGTTTCTCCCTCTTGTCATCCCGACCGTAGGGGCCGACGCCCTCGGCGGCCCGTTCCCTTTTGCCATCCCGACCGAGCCACTCTCCCCTCTTGTCATCCCGACCGAGCCGCTTTTCCCCCTCTTGTCATCCCGACCGAGCGAAGC
>JAFSPW010000102.1 GCA_017451295.1 Clostridia bacterium | reverse complement strand
CCGGAAGGGGGCTGTTCTTTCCCCAGCGGGGGAGAAAGGCTTCCCCTTGAGGGGAAGCTGGCGCCGTAGGCGACTGATGAGGTGGAAGGTGAGGCAGAGCATTTCCTACCCGCCACCCCAACGGCCTACGCCCCCCGTGTAAGGGGGCTTCTGTTTTTCATGCCTGCCGCAAAAGGGGGCGGCGGCCTTGTCAGGCGGGGGCGATTTTGGTATACTTAGGGTGACTGTGGACTTTGGCCTTTGGAGAGGAAAGATATGGAAAAGAAAAAACTGATTGTGTTGATTGGGTGCCTGGGGGTGTCGGGGCTGCTGCTGCTTGGGTTGGTGGCTTCTTTGCTGCTGCGTTCCCCACAGGCCCAGGCGCTGGTGCCGGAGCAGACGCCGGCACCAGCGGCGGATAGTCCCGTGCCGGAGGAGACCCTGGTGCCGGAGGAGACGGCGGCGCCCTTTGTGACGTTCTCCTTCGGGCCGGTGGAGACGACGGTGACGGAGCTGGTGCCCCCCGCCCTGACGGAGGGGGATGTGGCCCTGCTGTCTGAGCTTACCAACCTAACCCTGCTGGACGGTCGGGCCTGCGCGGACTATTCGCTGTTGCAGCAGCTGTCTGCGACCGCCCCCTATCGGGTGCTCTGGTCCGTGCCGCTGGGGAATCAGCGGGTGGACGGGGATACCACGGTGCTCACGGTGCCTGCGGAGGTGACGGAGGCGGCGGCGGTGGAGCAGGCCCTTTTGGGACTGCCCCAGGTGGAGCGGGTGGACCTGCGGGAAAGCGGGCTCGACAACCAGCAGATTGCCCAGTTGAAGGAGCAGCATCCGGACCTTGAAATGGAGTTTTATGTGCTGGTCCAGGGCATTCGGGACAGCGCCGACCAGAAGGTGCTGGAGCTGAACGTCAGCGACATCGTGGACTGGGACGCCCTGGCCCGGGAGCTGGGGTATCTAAAGGAGCTGGAGCAGATTATTGTGACGGGGGACCTGTCCTTGGAGCAGGCCACCTTCCTGCTGGAGGGGGCCGGGACCACGCCGGTAACCTACTCTGTGGCCTTTGAGGGGCAGAGCGTTTCGAGCGAGGCGACTAAGCTCGATGCCTCCGAGCTTTCCCCCAATCAGTTGGGGGAACTAAAGGCGGTGCTCTCCGTGCTGCCCAAGGTGACTCTGGTAAACCTGGAACCCGCCACCCATGGTAGCAGCTGGACCCTGGACGAGGCGGACCAGGTGCAAGCCTTCCGGGAGGGGCTGAAGGTGAACTATAAGACCTCCGCCTTTGGGGTCAGCTTCTCCCTGGCGGACGAGGTGGTGGCCTTTAGCGGCAAGAACCTGAAGAGGAAGGTGGAGGAGCTCAAGCTCCTGCTGCCCTATTTGCGAAATGTACAGAAGGTGGAGATGATCAGCTGCGGCATCGACAACGAGACCATGGCCGCCCTGAAAGCGGAGTTCCCCACCCCCAAGTTAGTGTGGCGGGTGAAGGTGGGGGGCTACAGCTGCCGGACCGACAGCATCATGCTCAAACTCTCCGCCGCAGGGGATAGGACCCTGACGGACAGCGATGTGGGGAACCTGAAATACTGCACGGATGTGAAGTATCTGGACCTGGGCCACAACAAGCTCCACCACATGCCCTTCGTGGCCTATATGCCGGACCTGGAGGTGTGCATCATGTACAACCCCATGCACGATTTAGACGGCATAGAGAACTGCCCGAAGCTCGAATACTTTGAGTGCTTCTCCTGCACACTCAAGAACATCGAGCCTTTGGCCGCCTGCACGGAGCTCAAGCACCTGAATTTGACCTGGACCAACACCACGGACATCACCCCCCTCTATGGGCTGACGAAGCTGGAACGGCTGTGGATTTCCCGCAACGACATCCCCGCCGACCAGCTCAACACCTTCCGGGAGCTGGTGCCGGACTGCATCGTCAACACCACCGCCCACAACCCCACCAGCGAGGGCTGGCGGGAGGACGAGAACGGGGACTATGTGCCCCGCTACGCCCTGCTTAGGGAGCAGTTTAAGTATGACGAGACGGAGACACGGTCCTATTAAGATGGCCGTAGGAAAGTGACGGCCCCCGTGTGAGGGGACATAAATGGGCGGCTTCGGCCGCCCATTTTCGATATACATCCTGCCGGATGTTCGATATGCCCATTTAGGGCTCGATATATCTTCGATACGATATGTCTGCGGACAAGAAGGGATGTAT
>JAFSPW010000101.1 GCA_017451295.1 Clostridia bacterium | reverse complement strand
TTTTCCCTTTCGGTGTAATAGCTCGAGCCAATACTCGGTTTCCGAACATTCTTTAAGAGCTATCTCAAGTTTGTGAATGAAATCAGCACGGCTTTGCGCATATTTTCCCTCAAATAAATTTGCACCTATTGAAGATGATGAACGGATGATTTGTTCCACATATGAGCGGCAGCCCTTGATATCTTCACACGCGTCAGAAATGGAGAGCGCAAATGCAATGGTCATTTCACGGAGATCGTTTTTATTGTCCGTCATAAATCAAACTCCCTATTTGTCGATATATTGCCTTGCGGCAATTCGATATATTGACCTGCGGTCAATTCGATATATGCGCCTGCGGCGTATTCGATAGGTTTGCTTTGCAAACAAGAGGTCGAGATAATCCGCTTGTCGCGCAGCGACATATCGAGTTTTTTGCATATTTCGCCTACGGCGATGAATGCAAAAACATATCGAACGCGAAGCGTACATCGAAAATCCGCGACGCGCGGATTTATCTCGATGCGAAGTTTCGTGTCAAAGACACGACAACTTCGCAATGCGTTGGGACAATAGCGTGAATAAAAACGCCGTTATCTAATCTGTCCACACGACCCTCGACGTCAGGAATATGCCGTTGACCACATTTAAAGATTCAGTATTTCTTTTTTCGCTTTCTCTGAGAGAGAGAACAGGCAGTGTGCAGGTACCGGGTCTGCTACATAATCAACTTCTCCTGCACGTCGTTTTTCAACCGGATTTCTCTTCTCCCACTCAACAAAATCGGATACAGCCTTCTTCAAATACTCTATACTTAACCATTGAGAAAAGAACTCTTCTGCTTTCTTTAGTATTTCTTCTTTTGTTGTTACCGGAATATCGATGTAAAAATGGCCGTACACCCATGGTTCTGCTTGAATATCGTTCACGATTATGCCGGGACGAACATAATAATCGTCTCTATCATAAGAACTGCCCTGAATAAAAAAGATATAAGAAAAGTGCTCCGTCGTCTTCGTCCATCGTTTTGCTTTTTTCCGAAACCCTTGTTCTTTCAATATAGGCTTGATAAATTCAATCAATTCCTCTTCACTTACGTTCACGGATCTTATCTCCTCTCTGATTCAAGTATTACTATTTAAAGCCATATCTAAGTTTTAATCTCTACCCGCCTCGAGACATCAATACGACTGATTCGACGTGCATTGGGACAATAGCGTGAATAAAAATAGCGTTATCTACGCTGCACACACGACCCTCGACGTCAGGAATATGACGTTGACCATTTTCACAAAGTCTATGGCATCAAGATTATTGTTTTTTCAATCCCAGTTCAGCGAGATGCTTTTCTATTGCCAGAATCAATTCTTTTCCAACGACAATCAGTTCCTTTCTCCACGGATGTCCGTAAAGGCCTAACGTCCAATCCTTTGAAATAAAGAAATGATAGTCCCCGTCCGGATAATATTCGGGAAAATACACATTGCAGTTTCTTGCGTCGTCATAGTATTCATATCCGGTCGGTATTCTCTCGTTTGGATCAAAGAGGAAGCAATCATGATGCCAGTCAAGCGCATACATTTCCTTCCCAATCACTTCACAAAGAATGGAATTGATAACGGCTTCCTGCTCCTCGCTCCAAATCTTTCCGAGTTTATATGTTCGAAAAACGCCTTCCGGTTTCAGCCATTTTCCATGGCTGTCTGTTGAAGGATGAAAAGAGTAATCAGAATAGATCTTATCCCAAATAGTTCGATATAACTCTTTATTTGTGATAACCTGCATAATCTTCTCCTGTCTTATATCTAACCTGTAGCTTCAACTCAGGCTCGTGACATCAATACGACTGATTCGACGTGCCCGCAGCGGGGGAACATGTCCACGGGCTGGACGGCTTGGAGGCGATAGCCGTGGGCCATAAGGAACTTTATGTCCCGGGCCAGGGTGGCGGGATTGCAGGACACATAGACCAGACGGGAGACATCGGCGGCGATAATAGCCTCCAGGACCTTGGGGTCACAGCCCTTTCGGGGCGGGTCAATGGTGAGGCAATCCAAGTGCTGTCCCTCCCCCACCAGCCGGGGCAAGGCCTCCTCCGCCGGGGCGCAGAGAAAGCGGGCGTTACAGATGCCGTTTCGCTTCGCGTTAGCTTGGGCGTTCTCCACCGCCTGAGGGACGATTTCGATGCCGATGACCTGCTTTGCCTTTTGGGCAAGCAGCAGGCTAATGGTGCCAATGCCGCAGTAAACATCCGCCACAGTCTCCTCCGGCTGGGGGTCCAATAGGGTAACGGCAGCGCCATAGAGCTTTTGGGTTTGGACGGGGTTCACCTGCAAAAAGGACCGGGGGCTCACCTGAAAGCTTAGGCCCATGAGGGTTTCTTCCAAAGCAGGCTTACCGTAAAGGAGGGTGAAGCGGTCCCCAAAGATGACGTTGGTGGGGACATCGTTCCGATTCCAATAGATGCTTTGAGCAAAGGGAAGGGCTTCCATAAGTTCCTTTTTGTGCGGCAGGTCCCCAGCGGTGACCACCACCACCATCAGCTCCCCCGCTGTAGTGACCCGGGCTACTCCATGGCGGAGGGTACCCCGGCCTGTGGTTTCATCATAGGGCGCAATATGGCAATTCTTTGCCCAGGCAGACAGGGCGGCAATGGCTTGATTCACGGGCGCTTGCTCAATGAGGCAATGGTCCACCGGAATCAACCGGTGACTGCGAGGCGCATACAGGCCAAAGCACGGCCCCTGCTCCCCCTGTCCATACGGGAAGGCGCCTTTGTTGCGGTATGCCCGGGGCTCCTCCATGCCAAGAATGGGGCGGAGGGGCACCTGCTGCACACCGCCCAGGCGCGTAATAGCATCCGCCACCTGCTGTTCCTTTATCTTCAGTTCCTGTTCATAACTCACATGACCGAAGGCACAGCCGCCGCACCGGGCATAATAGGGGCAATCTGGATCCATTCGATAGGCAGAGGGCACCGTTACCTCCAGAAGCTTTCCTACGCCATAGGAAGGGGTCACCTTTATGACCCGGACCCGAACCGTCTCCCCGGGTAGAGCCCCGGGCACAAAGAGAGCAAAGCCATCCACTCGGCCCACGCCGGACCCTTCCAGAGTGATGCCGTCGATGGTCAGCTCAAATTCTTCGTTCTTTTCAATGGGCAAATCTTTCATTTTACGATGACATTCTCCTTGCCGAACGCCGCCGTCAGGGATTGCAGCAATTCATCCCCTAAACGCACGTTCCATTCCTTGGGTGCCGCCTTGGCTATGCGATGGCTGTCCACCAGTATCACAGGGGTATTGCCGGGATAGGCTTGCAAGATGCCATGGACCTTGCCGACATCTGTGAAGGTGGGTACGCGAACAAACAGCTTGTGGCTCAGGCTCTCTAAATCCTGCAATTCGTCGATGAGCAGGGAGTTGACCCTGTCCTCCCGAATGTTCAAATGCCCACGAACCAGCACGGGAGAGTCGTCATGGAAGAAGCGGGCATACTGGGTAAGGGTACGGGGGAAGATGACTGTCTCCACCGTGCCGGTAACACCCTCCAAATTGGCGTAGCCCATCATGCCGCTGTTGCCCTTGGTGGGTCTGGTTTTACAGCCGGTCAAAAGACCACCCACGACCACAGAGGCATTATCCTCCAGGTTCTCCCCATCCGCCTCCACCAAGTCCATCACGGTATAGGGCTGTGCGGAAAGGACTTGCATATAGTCGTCCAGAGGATGGCCGGATAGGTACAGCCCGGTGGCTTCCCTCTCCTTCTGAAGATACAGCTTGTGGGGCATCTCCGCCACCTTGGGAATTTCCGGCCGGGAAGCAACCGTTACCGGGCCATCGTCCATGTCAAAGTCAAAGAGGGACATTTGCCCTGCATCCCGGTTCTTTTTCGTCTTTTGGGCCATGTCGATAGCCTGCTCATGGACCCGCAGTAGCTGGGCCCGGGTATAGCCCATGGAGTCAAAGCACCCGGCATAGATCATGTTTTCCAGCATTCGCTTATTGAGCCCGGGCACCCGCTCGCAAAAGTCCCAGAAATCCGTGAAGGGGCCGTGAGCCTCCCTTTCCTTCACCAGGCTCTGCATAACTGCCTCTCCCACGGTCTTCACCGCCGCGAGGCCGAAACGAATGGCGCCGTTTTCAACGGAGAACCGGGGTCGAGAGGTATTCACATCCGGTCCATAGACCTTGATGCCGCTGCGCCGAGCCGAATACACATATTCCGCCACGGAATCGGAATTGCCCATGTAGCCATTGATGATGGCGGCAAGGAACTCCACGGGGAAATAATGCTTCAAATAGGCTGTGCGATAGGTGGTGACCGCATAGCAGGCGGCGTGGGCTTTGTTGAAGGCATAGGAGGCAAAGTCCATCATCTCGTCAAAGATGTGATTGGCTACCTTTTCGTCCACTCCCCGCTTTACGGAGCCTTCCACCCCCTCGGTGCCATGGACAAAATATTCCCGCTCCCGGGCCATAACATCGTGCTTCTTTTTGCTCATGGCTCTGCGGACGATGTCGGCCCGACCTAAGGAATAGCCGGCCAGGGTGCGGACAATCTCCATGACCTGTTCCTGATAGACCATGCAGCCATAGGTGGTGGACAGGATGGGTTCCAGTCGCTTATCTTCATAATGGACGGAGGAAGGGTCATGCTTCCCACGGATATACCGGGGAATGCTCTCCATCGGGCCCGGACGATACAGGGCGATACCGGCGATGATATCCTCGAAGCAGTCAGGCTTTAGCTGCATCAAAAACTGCCGCATGCCCGCTGATTCCAGCTGGAACACCCCGTCCGTGTCGCCTCGGGAAATCATGTCGTAGACCTGAGGGTCCGTAAAATCATTGGTGGAGAAATCCGGCGCCTGCTTCCCCTGCTCGCTGATAAAGTTCAGGGCATCCCGTATGACTGTCAGAGTACGAAGGCCCAGAAAGTCCATCTTCAAAAGGCCCAGCTCCTCCAGGGTCGTCATGGGAAACTGGGTGGTCAGCACCCCGTCGTTGCTTTGCAAAGGCACCACCGTCTGCAGCGGCACGCCGGAGATGACCACGCCGGCAGCATGAGTGGAGCTGTGGCGAGGCAACCCTTCCAGCTTCATGGAAAGGTCCAGGACCTTATGCACGGTTTCGTCCGTTTCATATAGGTTCTTTAGCTCCGGCTGCAGCTGCAGGGCATCCTGAAGCGTGATTTTCAGCATGTTGGGCACCATCTTTGCCAGCTTATCCGCATCCGCATAGGGAACCCGCAGCACCCGGCAAACATCCCGAATCACAGCCTTGGCGGCCATGGTGCCGAAGGTGATAATCTGGGAGACGTGCCCTTCGCCGTATTTCTCGGCCACATAGTCGATGACTTCCTGCCGCCGCTCATAGCAAAAGTCCACATCAAAGTCGGGCATGGAGACCCGCTCCGGGTTTAAAAATCGCTCGAACAAGAGAGCATATCGGAGGGGTTCCACATCGGTGATACCCATACAGTAGGCTGCCAGGCTAGCGGCACCGCTGCCTCGACCGGGGCCCACCATGATGTTGTGAGACTTGGCAAAATGGATGAAATCCCAAACGATAAGATAGTAGTCCACAAAGCCCATGGTCTCGACCACGCTCAATTCATAGTTGAGCCGATCCCAAGCTTCCTTCCCGGCATTAGGGAGTTTTTTTGCCATGCCCTCCTCACAGAGTTTCCTAAGATAGGCGGCGTTGTCCATGCCATCGGGTGCCGTGAAATGGGGCAAGCGACGCTTTCCAAACTCGATTTCCACATTGCACTTATCCGCCACTTCCAGGGTGTTTCGAAGGGATTGCTCCTCCCCGGGCAAAAAGGCCAGCATCTCCTCTGCGGACTTGCAGTAAAACTCCTGCGCGCCCATACGCATGCGGTCGGTTTCGTCCACATAGCGCTGGGTTTGGATGCACAAAAGCACATCCTGTGCCTCCGCATCATCCTTGTTGGTATAGTGAATGTCGTTGGTGACCACCGTCTTTATGCCCAGGTCAAACGCCAGCTTCTTTAACTTTGGCAAAACATACAGCTGGTCCCGAATGCCATGGTTCTGCAGCTCGATATAGAAATCCTCTCCGAACATGCCCTGCAGCCGACGAGCCAGCTTATAGGCTTCCTCGTCCCGGTTATGCAGCAGGTGCTGAGGAATATCACCGGCCAGGCAGGCGGACAGACAGACCAGTCCCTCGCAATGCTTTTCCAGCAAATCGTAATCGATACGAGGCTTATAGTAGAACCCGTGGACAAAAGACTCGGAGGACAGCAGCATCAAGTTTTGATAGCCTGTCTCGTTCTTAGCCAAGAGAATTAAATGGGCATAATCCCTGTCCGCCTTGCCCTCTTTGATGTTGTAAGCACGAGGCGCCACATAGGCTTCTATGCCAAGAATAGGTTTGATGCCCTGCTTCTTGCACTCCCGATAGAAGTCGATAACGCCATACATGACCCCATGGTCCGTAATGGCCATGGCGGTTTGCCCCAGCTCCTTGGCCCGCTGCACCAAGGCCGGGATACGGGCAGCGCCGTCCAAAAGGGAGTACTGGGTGTGAACATGCAGATGAACAAAGGGAACGGACATGGCTATACCTCACCAGTTTGATGAAAAAAGTATACCACAGCTGCTCAAAAAATGGAATAGGGCACCGCCTGTATAGACGGTGCCCCTGTTGGTTTCTGGGCCTATATTACTTTACGGTGATGACGGCCGCCTTAGAGGTGGCAGAGCCGCCGGCGTTCTTGACGATGCAACGTAAGCTGCAGCCATTGTCCGCAAGCGTTGCATTGATGGTCAAGGTGTCTGTGGTGGCAGAAGAAAGGGTCAGATTCTGCCACTTGCCTTTAGCTGTCTTCATTTGCCACTGATAGGTAGGCATATAGCCGGAAGCAGTCACATGGAAGGACACGCTATCCCCATCTTTTGCTTCTACATTGGAAGGCTGGACGGTGATGACGGGCTTAGCCGTTTTCACCTTCAGCTTGATGACCTTGGAGTTCAGGGTTCGAGCGTATTTATCTCTTACCACGCAGCGATAGGAGGTACCGCTCATAGCGGGCGTGATGTCCACTAAGTCCAGGGAAGCCGATTCTTCGCCGGAGATATCCGTCCAGGCACCCTTGCCAACCTTGCTCTGCCACTGATAGGTTACATCCGTTCCGTTGGTAGTCACAGTCAAAGTCCGAGAGTCCCCTGCATTGGGGGTCTTGCAGACAGGCTGCTTGGTAATCTTGAAGGTATACGGATACACAACTTTCAACTGAGCCGCCTTGGTGTTCACGGACCCGGCCAGATTATACACCCGGCAGCGTAACTGATACTTATTCATGGCAATAGCGGCCGTGCCCGAAAGGGTATCGCTGGTCTCTCCGGCAATATCGGTCCACTTGCCGCCGGGGGCTTTCTGCTGCCACTGATAGTTAACATCCGTACCGTCGGCAGCCACGGTGAAGGAATAGGTCTTGTCGATGGTGACGGTCTGTTTGGCAATGTTCTTCGTAATCTTAGGTTTGCCGGCGATGACGGTCAGGGTTGCCTCATCGGAAACGGTGGAGCCTGCCGCGTTGCGAAGCACGCAGCGATAGAGAAGACCGTTCTGGCTGCTGGAGGCGACAAACTTATAGGTAGCCAAGTCTGCGCTGGCTGCCGTGGCATCTTTCCAATCGCTCTTATCGTCCCTATATTGCCACTGATAGGTCTCCGCTTCGGTACCAACTACGCTTAATTGTGCCTCTTTCCCGGAGACCGCCGAGATGCTCATGGGCTGGGTGGATACACCGGGGACACCGTGAATGAGGGTAACGGTGGCCGCCTTGGACACGGCGGTGCCTGCAAAGTTGGAAATCTGGCAGCGGTACTTGTAACCGTCCATGGAAGCAGCAATGGTAAAGCTGTAGGTAGCGGCATTGCCGTTAGAGGCTACGGGCTTCCAGTCTACCCCGTTCTTCTCCATGAAATACCATTGATAGCTTAGAGCGCCGCCGTTGTTCTCTGCAGCGGTGACACTCATCTGCAAGGAGGAACCTTCCAAGCCGGTGACATTCTTGGGATCCAAGGTGAAATAGGGGCTAAAGTCCACATCACCGATGAACCAATAGTACACATAACCTTCCAGCTTGTCGGTCTTAATCTTATACCATTCTTCGCTCCTTTCCAGGTAGCGACAGGTGGTGCCGGCAGTAAGAGTGCCCACCTTGGAACCGTGAGTGGAAGCGGTTTTCCGGACAGGAATCTTGGTGGTGGTGCCATGGGGGATGAGGGTGATAGTGGCATTCTGGGGAATGTCGGCCAGAATCTGCAAGACCACATCCGGATGGCTGATGACATAATCCTTATTGGTGGCACGGACCTTCACAGTTAGCTTTCCGGCAGCGGAAATGGAAGGGGCTGCGGTGGTCCAGGAAGAACCGTCATTGATGGAATACTCAATGGTAAAGCCCCGGCCGTCCTGCAGCTCGGCCTTGACGGCATGGGCCTTGCCGTCAAGCACAAAGATACCGCCCTCAGCCGTCAGCTTGGGGGTCATCTCGGTCACCTGGGAAGCCTTCACATAGCCGTTAGGGTTGTCGATGTGGATATAATCGCCGGACTTTTCAATGTACTTGGCCACGCCCGCAGGGGCAATGGTGCCAATGGCCGTGACGCCGTCCGCCGCTGCATAGACTGAAATAGCGTCTGCATTGTCATTCTTGACGAACTTCTGTACATCGGCATGGGCATCGGAAGCGACAGCCAAGGGCAGCAGGGCAAATACCATGACCGCCGCCAGTACCAGGCTTAGAATACGTTTCATACTTCTCTCCTACTCTTAGTATCTGTTTTCAATACACAATGCTGCCTTTTTAACAAAAGTACTATATCACACGGTGGGAAAAAATTGAAGAGAGAAAACCACTTTTTACAAAATAAAAACATCCCCCATGCCAGGGGATGCAGTAAAACAGCCGATTATGTCTCATTATAGGTGAACGATATTGCCCATATCGTACATGCCCGGTGCCTGCTGCAACAGGAAGGCGGCCGCTTTAAGGGCGCCTTGGGCAAAGACCTTTTTGCTTTCCGCCCGGTGAGTGATGATGATTTCCTCATCTGTGCCCAGGAAATACACCGCATGCTCCCCCACCATGTTGCCGCCGCGAAGAGAATGAATGCCGATTTCCGATGGCTCCCGACGGCGGTTGGTCTCATGTCGTCCGAAGGAGAGCTTGCTCTCCCCCTCCCTGGCCTTTTGAATCTCCTCCGCCAGCATGAGGGCCGTGCCGCTGGGGGCATCCACCTTTAGCTTGTGATGGGTTTCCACAATCTCCGGGTCAAAGCTATCCCCCAGAATCCTTGTGGCGGCCTCCACCAATGCAAGCTGCAGATTCACGCCAAGGGACATGTTCCGGGCATAGAACACAGGAATCACCAAGGATGCTTCCAGCAGGCGCTGCCGCTGCTGCTCCGTAAGGCCGGTGGTGCCGGTAACCAAGGGCTTTTGCCTTTCTACGCAAAGATCCAGCACCGCCATGCAGGCTTCCGGTCGTGAAAAGTCGATAGCCACATCAAAGGGTGCATCCACCTCCTGAGCGGAAGAAAACAGTTTCCCGGGGAAATCTCCCTTCATTAAATCGATGCCCACGGCGGGAAACATGCTGCCGTCTCCCTCCAGTATGGTTCGGGCAACGGTTTTCCCCATCTGCCCCAGGGCACCGTTAATCAATACCTTGCGTACTTCCAAAGCTCCCTCCTTCAGGAAATCAGGCCAAAGTCCCGCATAGCCTGGCGCATCTTTTCCTCATTTTCGGGCGTAGGCGGCACCAGTGGCAGACGAAGCTCGCCGGAGCAAAGGTCCATCATCTGCATCATGGTCTTGATGGGAATGGGATTGGTTTCACAGAAAGCTGCCCGCCAAATGGGCAACAGGCTAAACTGCAGCCTGCGGGATATATCCAGCTTCCCGGCAAAGAAGGCCATGCAAAGGTTGTGCACTTCCGAAGGCACCACATTGGCGATGGTGGAGATTACCCCCTTGCCGCCCACGGACAAAACGGGCAGAATATGATCGTCGTTGCCAGCATAGATGTCCAGCTCAGGGCACAGCGCCGCCAGGTTCACAATCTGCTCGATATTGCCACTGGCTTCCTTGATGCCCACCACATTCTCGCAGTTGTCCAGAATCTGCCGCATGGTGCCGGGCAAGACGTTTAACCCCGTACGGGAGGGCACGTTATAGACGATGATGGGAACATGCACCTGTTCACAGATGGCGCCATAATGAGCCACCAGTCCCTTTTGGGTGGTCTTATTGTAAAAGGGAGTGACAATCAGCAGCCCATCCACGCCCAAAGCCTCCGCCGTCCGGGAAGCCTCTATGACAGCGGCGGTGTTGTTGCCGCCGGTGCCGGCAATGACGGGGATGCGCCGATTCACCCTGTCCACCACAAATCGAATCACATCCATCCGCTCCTCAAGGGACATGGTGGCGGCTTCTCCGGTGGTGCCGCACACAATGATGGCATCCGTACCGCTGGCAATCTGCAATTCAATCAACCGGGTAAGGGCGGTATAATCCACCTGCCCGTCCAGGAAAGGCGTAACCAGGGCCACGCCGGAACCCTTGAAAATGGTGCTCATACGCCTGAAACCTCCCTAAATATACAATTTAACAGATAAATTTTATGCTATTTCGCTTCCTTTGTCAATGACCCGAGCAATGGAAAGTAACCGTTTGAATGGATTATCTAAGAAGCCCTTCCAGGGTGGTGTAATTTTCTCCAAACAGGGCAAGGTTCAATCCCAAGGATAGTAGCGTGGCGCCGTCCTTCACCATGGCATCGATATCCTTGGGCGTAACGCACATGGATAGAAAGCTTTCGTCCAAGGCTTTCTTGGCCCGATGAAACAGATCCCCTGCGCCCAAGTGCTCTAAGCAGCTATATAATATGGCCTCCGCAGTTAGCACGAGTGGGATACCAAGGGCAACGACCGGTACGCCCATGGTCCGCTGATTCAGGCCCGCCCGGTAGTTTCCCACACCTGCGCCGGGAGAGATACCGGTGTCATTTAACTGCACCATGGCACCTACATGCTCGCTTTCCATGGAGGCCAAGGCATCCACCGCCACAATTAAATCCGGCTGCAGAACGGAGGCAACGCCTGTGACCGCCTCTGCTGTTTCCAGCCCCGTTACCCCCATGACTCCGGCGGCAAAGGCGGCGACTGTTTTGGTGCCCGCAGGAAGAATATCCGGAAAATTCTTTTGCACATGCCGGGTGACAAACAGGTTTTCCACGGTCTGAGGTCCAAGGGCATCCGGAGTCACATGCCGATTCCCCAGGCCAATGACCAACACATTCTTGGCCTGCCCCATGAGGTCGGAGAGCTCTTTGGCCAGGCAACGCCCGGCGTTTGCCCGCATGTCCTTGTTGTTTAATCCCCCCTCCGGCAAGGTCAGGGTGATATATCTGCCCCTGGGTTTGTTCAGCTTCCGTTCCGCTCCTTCGGAGCAAACATATATGCGGGAGATTTGGATACCGCCTTTGGTCTCATTCTCCTGTTCCACGCCTCTTAGTTCCGGGCATTGGCTCAAGGCCTCCCGGGCCATATCGGTTCTTGTGTTCATGATTCCCTCCAAGCATAAAAGTATCGGCAATCCGCCGATACTTAGAATGCCCAGAGACTCAGAGCAGAATGCAGATTAGCCCGTTGCAGTCCTGATTCACCATGCGTTCAATGGTGCCCTGCATCTTCTGCTGCACCGGCACAGGCATACCCTCCAACTTCCCCTGCAGGTTCTCGCTTACCATGTCCTCCAGACTTTTGCCAAAGAAAGAGGTTCGCCACAGGGCCTCCGGGTCCGTGTCCCGCACGGCGTTCAGGTGGTCCACCAGGTTCTTTGCCTGATCCTCCGAGCCGATGAGGGGGCTGATTTCCGTGTCAATATCCACCTTTACAATGTGCATCCCCTTTGCCTTGGCCTTGATCCGCACACCGCAGCGCCCGCCCTGATGGAAGATTTCCGGCTCCATCAGCTCCGTTTCCGCCATGGTGGGTGTCACCACTCCGTAGCCCGTCTGCTCCGCCTCAGCTAAGGCATGGGAAAGACGGTCGTATGCCTGCTTGGCGCTGGAAAACTCGCGGATGGCGGAAAACAGGGCATAATCGTCCGGTATGTCCATGCCTGTTTCCTGGCTGAGGAGCTCATAGAACAACCCATCCTCTGCCGAAAGAGCCATGTTCACGGTGCCTGTGCCCAGGTCTGTACTTTCCCAGATTGCCTTCTTGAATGCCTCCAAGGTCTGTAGCCCCATTAGCAGCTTGTTGCAGTCCCCCACCGTATGAATCTCAGGCGAAACCTCTTTGAGCATATCCAGAATACTCTCCATAATGGGGGAAGCGCCGGATACCGCCCGCAGATACCCGGGAATGTCGATGTGCACCAGTTTCACCGGGAAGGCATAGAGTATACTGGTAATCAGCTCCTGTGCCTGATAGGCGGTCATATTCTTCACATCCAGGGGAATGACCTGAATGCCGTACCTATCCGACAAGTCCTCTGCCAGCGTCCGGGTACTCTCCGCCTCCGGTGTTGCGGAATTGATGACCATGACAAAGGGCTTCTCCGCCTCCTTGGCGGCCATTACCGCCTGCTGCTCCGCCTGCTCATAAGCACTGCGGGGAAGGTCCGTCACGGTGCCGTCCGTGGTCATCACGATGGAGATGGTGGCATGCTCTCGAATCACCCGGGTGGTCCCCACTTCCGCCGCCTGGGCAAAGGGAATGTCGTGGTCAAACCAAGGGGTGGTCACCATGCGCGGCTCCTCCCCTTCCCTGTCTCCCACGGCGCCGGGGACCATGTAGCCCACGCAGTCGATGAGCTTGCAGCGGCAGCGAACCCCCTCCTCGAAGGTGACATTTACTGCCTCCGCCGGAACAAACCGGGGCTGCGTGGTCATGATGCTTCTGCCGGCGCCGCTTTGAGGCAGTTCATCTGTGAGCCGTTCCCGTTCGTAGGAGTCCTCCATATTCGGGAGCAGCAGCAGCTCCGAAAACCGTTTGATAAAAGTGGATTTCCCCGTGCGGACCGGCCCGGCTAAGGCGATGTAGATATCGCCTCCGGTGCGTTCCGCTATATCCCGATACATATCTTTCATACCGTTCCTCCGCCTGTTTGGTATACCCTACTGTATGCAATTCTCTGCCCCATATGCCTGAAGCGTTCAATTTCTCATAGACAAAAGAGGATTGTTCCGATATACTTGCTGTTATGAGGAATATACGAAGATTTTTTGCTTATTATAAGCCCCACAAAGGGCTGTTCATTCTGGACCTTATGTGCGCCATGGCGGTGGCGGCAGTGGACGTGG
Source organism: Clostridia bacterium (assembly GCA_017451295.1). GTDB lineage: Bacteria > Bacillota > Clostridia > Christensenellales > CAG-138 > RUG472. The sequence goes on along the minus strand of JAFSPW010000101.1, from coordinate 4,114 downwards.
CCTTCCCTATGGTGACACAATATGTCCTACGGACTCTGCTGCCGGCTATGCAGGCCGACAGTCGGCTTCTGAACACCTTTTTATTGGTGATGGCCAGTCTGGTGCTCGTGTATGTTCTGCGTGCGATACTGCAGTTTATCATCGGCTATTGGGGACACCGGCTGGGCACCTACATCGAGGCGGATATGCGCCGGGATATCTTCACCCATATCCAAACCCTGCCCTTTTCCTTCTATGACGGTATTCGCACCGGAAAGCTTCTATCCCGGGTCACCAACGATTTATTCGATGTAACGGAGCTGGCTCACCACGGCCCGGAGGATGTGCTCATCTCCACGCTAACCATCATCGGCGCCTTTGTGGCCATGTTCCGGATAGAGTGGCGAGTAGCTCTAAGCCTGCTGGTGCTGCTCCCTCCCATACTCTATTTTGTTATACACACGCGGCTGAAGATGCGGCGCACCAGCAAAGTGGTGAAGGAGCGCATGGCACAGATAAATGCGGACATTGAAAGCTCCATTTCCGGTGCCCGGACCGCCAAAGCCTTTGCCAATGAAAACTATGAGGTAGAGAAGTTCGAGCGGGGAAATCAAAGCTTTCTGACGGCCAAGAAGGACCATTATAGAATTATGGCCACCTTCAACAGCGGCACGGAGTTCTTTCTGGCTCTATTCAATGTGGCGGTGCTATTAAGCGGCGGCTTACTTATCTATAAGGGAAGCCTGGAACCCATCACCCTTATCACCTTCACCTTGTATGTTTCCACCTTCTCCTCCCCCATCAAGCGCCTGGCCGCCTTTGCGGAGCAGTACATGATGGGCATGGCAGGATTCACCCGCTTCCTGGAGATAATGGACACCAAGCCGACCATCGAGGATAAACCGGATGCGCTGACCCTTGGGAATGTGAAGGGGGATATAGAGTTTTCTCATGTCTCCTTTGCCTATGACCAGGGGCGGCAGGTTTTGGAAGATGTGAACCTGACCATCCCCGCGGGCAAGACCTTAGCTCTTGTTGGTCCCTCCGGCGGCGGGAAGACCACTCTGTGTCACCTGCTGCTTCGGTTCTATGAGATTCGTCAGGGCAGCATCACCATTGACGGTCACGATATCCGGGATGTGAGCATGCACTCCCTGCGGGAGAACATCGGCATCGTACGGCAGGATGTATTTCTATTTGCGGATACAATCTTAGAGAACATCCGCTACGGTCGTCTGTATGCCACCGATGCTGAGGTGATGGAAGCAGCCCGGCGAGCCCATATCCACGAAGAGATTCTTGCCTTCCCCCAGGGGTACCAAACCAATGTAGGAGAGCGAGGCATGCTCCTCTCCGGCGGGCAAAAGCAGCGGGTGTCCATCGCCCGGCTGTTCCTAAAGAATCCCCCGGTGCTGATTCTGGACGAAGCTACCTCCGCCCTGGATACCCTGACCGAGGCAGATATCCAGCACTCCTTCGATGAGCTGAGCAAGGGACGAACCACCCTGGTCATTGCTCACCGGCTTTCCACGGTGCAGAACGCGGATGAAATTGTGGTCATCGACGAGCAGGGCGTTCGGGAACGGGGCAATCATCAGAAGCTGATGAACGCGAACGGGCTGTATGCCGGGTTCTATAAGGCCACCTTGCGGGGCTAAACCTTCTTCATGTATCGCTCAAAAACCGGCACCAATGCATCCGCTTCCTTGGGGGCATAGCGGGGTGAAATAGCCAGGGAAACAAAATCATAGGGGGCGGCAGCCTGAAAGCTGTCGTCTTTTTGTATATGTAGAAAGGGAATCACGGGCTCCGGCCCGTTCTGCTTTTCAAACAGCCCCGGAAAGGCCTGGGGAAGACGGATATGTTTGCCGTCGGCAGAAAGAATTTGGGATGGTATGTCTGCCTTGGAGAAGGGGCGGCGCACATTGTCCAGGGCACCGATGATGCGGGCAGCAAGAGCAAAGAGCAGATAGTTAGCCTCATCCAACTTATGTTCCCGGTAAAATCTGTCCAAATCCAATCGATTTTGCGGCGGCAGGGACAGCACGTTATAGAGCACATAGTTGGGCCCCGGATACCCGATGCCTAAGTCGCTATGGGCATCTATATGGGTGACATGAAAGGGGGCCTGAAGCTGCTTATTCTCCATGAGCTCCTTCCACCATACCAGCGCCCCGTCATGGGTGGTGAACACTCTGCCGGGAATGGGTGCGGCAGAGTTCAAGAGGCAACGCTCCTGCAAAAAGGTCTCCACAGCCTCCTTTGTCCAGGGCTCATGGCCAAGCAGAGCAGGCCGTTCCCCCATGTCGGCCAGGGGACAGCAGTCTGCCAGAAAGAAGTCTAAATCAATGTCTAAAACCCGTTGCATATAACTCCTTTCCATCCTTTGGAAACGGTGGTATACTACACCATATTATTTGTTGAGGATTACAGAATGAAACATATTTTTGTCTTTAACCCGGCTGCCGGACAGGGAACCGCCCTAAGCCAACTCAAGGAGCAGTTGCAAAGTCGGGAGGATTGTGAGCTGTATATCACCAAACGGCCTGAGGATGCTACCGTCTTTGTTCGCCAGCGCATTAGGGAAATGCCCCAGGAGCAGCTATGCTTCATCGCCTGCGGCGGTGACGGCACCATCCGGGAAGTAGCCGCCGGAGTGGTGGGGCAAGAAAACGCCTGCTTTAGTGTGTACCCCTGCGGCAGCGGGAACGACTTTGTGAAGGCCTTTGGGGGAAGAGATCGCTTTTTGAAACCGGATGCTCTGCTTGCGGCCAAGCCCATGGCCTTAGATATTCTCAAGGTGGACGACCGCTACAGCATGAATGTGTGCAGCTTCGGCTTTGATACGGCGGTTTTGAAAACCATGTCCGCCGTAAAGCGCAAGCCCATCATCGGCGGCAAGAACGCATACTATACCGGCATTGTGAAAGCCCTGTGCAGTTCCATGAAAACCGGATGCACCATCACGGCTGACGGGGAGTCCTTTTTCTCCGGCGATTTGCTGCTGTGCACCTTTGCCAACGGCCAGTATGTGGGCGGGTCCTTCCGCTGCGCGCCGAGGGCAGAGCTAAGCGACGGGCTTATGGAGGTCTGCCTGTGCAAGCCCATCTCTCGGCTGTCCTTCGTCAACCTCATCGGCAGCTATACCAAGGGAGAGCATTTGGACGATCCCAGAATGAAGGACATCATCGTCTACCGCCGGGCAAAAACCGTCACCATCGAAAGCCAGCGAGGGCTTTTGCCCCTGTCTTTGGACGGTGAGGTGGTGGAAAAGAAGCGATACACCATCGAGGTCATCCCCGGAGGCGTAAACTTCGCCCTGCCGGATGCATAAGCTATCGTCCGGCAAAAGCTGCACGCTCAGTGCAAAGCTCCCCATACAAACGGGAAGCGGACCAGGAAAGGTTCTTTTGGGTGGTCACCGCCTTTAAGGCGACTCGTGCATCAAGAGCCTTCATACCATCGAGGAGGCCATGGAACTGGCGGTCATCCAAACCGTCCATCACCAGCATCTCCTCTAAAAAAGGCTCTGTTTTCAAGGAGATAGCCGGGTCGCCTCCCCTGCCCAAAAGGGCTTGCAGGCTTTTGCCCTGCTCCTCTGCCGCCACATCCCGGCTTTGAATGCAAAACTGCATCAGCAAAAAGCCCAGCTTCATCCGCTTTTGTTCCGGAATGTTGAAAAGCAGTACCTTTGCCATATTCATCCTCCCTGTGTCTCTTTGCGCTATTTTACCCTGAACGTGCTGAAGGAGCAAGGGAAACTATAAAAAATGGCTTGCTTTTTTTCTGACGGTGTGTATAATACATATTGCAATTGATTGTTAGGGGCATTAGCACAGTTGGTAGCGCGCAACGTTCGCAATGTTGAGGTCAGGGGTTCGAATCCCCTATGCTCCACCATGAAAAAAGCACGCTTCGGCGTGCTTTTTTCAACGAAATCCGTCCTTGCGGACGGGTGAAATCCGCTGCGCGTGTGAAATCGCCTGCGGCGGTGAAATCCCGCTTCGCAGGGTGGAGGACGGATTTCATTTCACCGCGAGCGCAGCGAACGATTTCATCAAAGGTCTCAGCCTTTGATTTCACCTTTTGCCGCAAGGCAAAAGATTTCACTTTGTCCCGAGGGTTCGAATCCATC
>JAFSPW010000100.1 GCA_017451295.1 Clostridia bacterium | reverse complement strand
GCCGTGACGGATGAGGTGGGGACGCCTGAAAGCGTCCGGGAAGGTGGCGCGGCGAAGCCGTGACGGATGAGGTGGCAAGATAAAAGCCCGGGGGTCGTCAGGCCACCGGGCCGCCGAGGGCGTCGGCCCCTACGGTCGGGATGACAAGAGGGGGAAACGGTGGAGGCAAGAAAGAGGAGCCGCCAAGGCAGCTCCCCTAAATAGATTACACAAGTTTCTCTTTTTGCGCCGCTTTTTCTCCTTTGTATAAAGAGAAAAAGCGGCAAAGAAAGGTAGTTGTCGCAAATGGTCTGGCCCCACCTACGACGGCCGTTAACAGATGGGCGGCGGCTCAGGGCAAAAAGGCCTCTATGGCGGCGGCCATGTCCGTTAGGTGCAGGTCGAAGCAATGGGTGTCGTCGGGCAGGACCGTGAGCGCGGCGTGTTGGTACCGCGCGGCGGCCCACTCTGAGCAGGCAAGGGGCACGGTGTCGTCCCCGCTGCCGTGAACAAGGAGCACGGGCCGGGAGTAGTGGTCTATGGCCCAGGCCCCGTCCAGGAGCTGGGCGCAGCGCAGGTAGGTCCCGGACAGCGGCCGGTGGTCAAAGGGGAGCTGGTTGGGGATGCGCTGGGGATCAAAGGGACGGCCCAGCAGGTCCCCCTTGCGTGCCCCGTCCAGGATGTTCAGCGCCGGGGCCAGCAGCACCGCCTTCTCATAGGCATCGGGCCGCATGCCCGCCGAGAGCAGGGCCGCAAGTCCCCCCTGGGAGTGGCCTGCGATATAGAGCCTTTTGGAAAGGCCCTGGGCATAGTCCGTCAGGGCCATGACCTGGTCCAGCCAGACAAACAGGTTATGCTCGGAAAAGTCCCCTCCGCTCGCCCCGTGGCCGCACATATCCGCCCGAAGGGTGCCGATGCCCCGGCGGTGGAAGGCCCCGCAGGCCGCCAGGATGTGCCGTTCCTCCATGTGGCCCGTAAGGCCGTGGATGACGAGGGCCAGAGGTCCCCCCTCCGCCCCCTCCGGCAGGTCCAGCTTCACATGTATACCCACGCCCCGGTGGGGCAGGGTCAGTTCTCTATGCTCCATGTTTTTCACCTCACTATGGATAGTGTACACCAAATCCGCCCCAGGTCAATAGAATCGTATATTTTTATTGACGGCAGGGGGGCGGCTGTGGTACAGTGCCAAAAAGCATTTTTTGGGAGGAAGCTATGAACCCAAGTCCCCGGGACCTGTGCCATAATCTAAATGTGGAAAACGGGCATCTCACCTTTGCCGGTCAGGACACGGTGGCCCTGGCCGCCCGGTTCGGTACGCCCCTGTATCTCATGGACGAGGACACCATCCGCCGCAACTGCCGCCAGTATACAGAGGGCTTTGCCCGGCTGTTCCCCGCCGGGTCCCTGGTGCTGTATGCGAGCAAAGCCGCCTCCTTTACTAAGCTGTGCCGCATCATACAGACGGAGGGCCTGGGCCTGGATGTGGTGTCCATGGGGGAGATTTACACCGCCTGCAAGGCGGGTTTTCCCATGGAGAAGGTGTATTTTCACAGCAACCACAAGACACAGGCGGATATACAGTTCGCCCTTGAAAAAGGGGTGGGCTGCCTGGTGGCGGATAATGAGGAGGAGCTCCTCTGTCTGCAAGCCGAGGCGGCGAAGCGGAACCGGCGTCAGAAGGTGCTGCTGCGCATCACCCCGGGCATCGACCCGCACACCTATGCCGCCGTAGCCACGGGGCAGGTGGATTCCAAGTTCGGCCTGCCCATTGAGACGGGCCAGGCGGAGGCCTTCTTGGCCCTGGCTCTGCAGCAGCCCAATCTGTTCGTCGCCGGGCTCCATTGCCATGTGGGGTCCCAGGTCTTCACCGAGGACGTGTTCGAGCGATCCGCCGCCGTCATGCTGGCCTTTATGGCCGATATGCGGGAGAAACTGGGCTTTGTTTGTGAGGAGCTGGACCTGGGCGGGGGCTACGGCACCCGGTACGTCCATTCAGACCCAGAGGTGAACATCCCCGAGAAGCTAAGCTCCCTGGCGGCGGTGATAACGGCCGAGTGCCGGCGGCTACGCCTCCCCCTGCCCCGCGTGCTGCTGGAGCCGGGGCGAAGCATCGTGGCGGATGCGGGGCTCACCCTCTACACCGTGGGCTCCGTGAAACAGATTCCCGGCTACCGCACCTATGTGTCTGTGGACGGGGGCATGACGGACAACCCCCGCTATGCCCTCTATGGCTCCCGATACACCTGCTATATCGCCAACAAGATGGACGAACCCCGGGACATGCCCTGCGCCCTGGTGGGCCGCTGCTGCGAAAGCGGGGACGTGATTCAACCCCAGGCGGCCCTGCCCGCCTCTACAGGGCGAGGGGACCTCGCGGCGGTGTGCACCACCGGTGCCTACAACTACTCCATGGCCTCCAACTATAACCGCCTCCCCCGCCCCCCGGTCGTCCTGCTGCAAGGCGGCACCGCCCGCATCGCCGTCCGCCGGGAGACCCTGGAGGATATTGTGGCTTTGGATGTATAGCCCCGCCGGGGTGGGGGTGCTGGAACCGCTGTGGGCGTAGGCGTCAGGTTGAGCGTGCAAAAAGCCCCCCTTGCTTCTGGGTGGAGGATGTTGCAGACCCCTTCCGTCATTTTTGCCAAGGCAAAAATGCCACCTCCCCCATTTGGCTTTGCCAAACGGTGGTGGCTAGAGTGTTCCAATAGCATTCCCCTTCGAGGGGATGGTGGCAGGGCGTCGACGTGACGGATGAGGTGGCATGATAAAAGCCCG
>JAFSPW010000099.1 GCA_017451295.1 Clostridia bacterium | reverse complement strand
GGCCCCAGCAGGAAGATGGAGTAGAGGTTGTACCGCACGTGCTTTACTTGCAGCGGCCCGCCCACCTCCTTCTCCGCGGCCTTCAAAAACGCCAGCTGCTCCCCCTTGGGCAGGGTCTGCATCTGGTTATACCGGTCCCGGTACAGGTCCTTCAGGTGGGTCAGGTTGTAGCCCTTGTCCATGATGGTGCCGAAGCGCACGTAATTGTAGAGCATGTACAGGCCCCCGGGGATGGCCGCCCCCAGGCAGAAGAACAGGAGGGACCTGATTCGCGCCTCCCGCTTGTATCGGGTCAGGATGTACCCCCCATAGAACAGAGCCCCCAGCAGGTTCGGCATCCGGCAGGTGACCGCGCAGGCGTAGAACACGCCGGACAGGAACAGGTGTATGTCCTTCCGCTTCTCCTCAGGCACCGTCAAAAACGCCATGCCGACGAGCAGGAAGAACCAGCTGGACACGTGCCCCAAAAACCAGCCGTGGCCCAGGGCCGCCAAAAAGCAGTGGACCGTGCCGAAGGTCAACAGCGCCGCGCACCAGATCCGCTCCCGCCGATCCCGGCCGATACCCATCCGTGCAAAGACCAGATAGCTGAGGGCCGTGTTGGCCGCCCCCAGGGCCAGGGACAGCCAGGCGATGTTGAACCCGTTCACCCCGAACAGGGCCACGAAGGGCAGGCACAGGAGAGCCGGGCCCGGGGCGAAGTGCATATATACATGGCCGCCGAACTCCACCGATTCCAGATACGCCGGCATGCCGTCCACGTACAGGCGGCCGTGGAGCAGGGCGTCCGCCAGATAGCTGTAGTTGTTATAGAAGACGAAGCTGTGGTCGTTGAGCAGGAACAGGAGCAGGAAGCTGGCCAGGAACAGGACGAGGCAGGTCCGCCCCTCCCGGGGCCGGGGCGCTCCCGCCCCCTCCGGCGGCTCCGGCGCTAGGACGCGGCGGCTGACCCGATCCAGGCAGAACAGGGCCAGCAGAAACAGGCCCAGGGCGCCCATGGTGCCGAAATAACCGTATTGGGATTGCATTTTGCCGTTCCTCCCTCTTCATCCTGCAGGATCCTTCGCTTTTGCCATTGTACCCCAAGGCGGTGCCCCTGTCAACGGATCCCCCGGCCGGCGCCAAAAATGCCTATTTGTCGAGATTTCCCGTTTTATCCCGTTTGTGCCCATTTATCCACACCCCGCCCCGGAAAATTATCCACATTGTCCACACCCTTATCCACCAAGCACGGGATCTTCGGCATTTTCGGCTGTGGATAAGGCCGTGGAAAAGGGTATCGCCGTTCCTGCGGGCCTTGGATCCCCGGAGCCGTCCTTCACGGCAGCAAAGGTGCAGGACAAGGAAAGTCGTCCTGCATCCGTCGGTACAGCCCCGCCACCACGACACAGCGATACATAGGCATATTGCTCCAACGCACAGAGTGAACCATAGAGACCCGCGCAAGGCTGATATAAAAAGAGCAGGGAGTTTGCGGCTCCCTGCCCTTCTCGTAATTTTTTATTCCAGATCTCGTCTGTTTCATTTTTGTAGGTTTTTTAATAACTATATGAGTTCAGGTTATCTATTGTAATCGTATAATAAATGTGTTCACTACTAATGTAATTGTAGTAAAAATCAAAACAAATCCTTGCAGATTTCTCTGAATCAAGATAAATTTCTGTGTTATCCAAATCTATGATCACTCTTGTATGTTCTTCATATAAACTCCGGCTCCACCCTTTTTTTAACATGTAATGACCTGAATCTATCAGCTCAAAGAGTTTTTCCCCATTACTTTCATAATCTAATAAATCTAAAATAGTATCTGCATCTAAACCAGCATAACGTATGTCATTCATTGAGCCAAGCCAGTTTAGGCCTTGAAATAGTGGATCTCCTGATCTAACACTTTCTATACGCTTTGGGTAATCATATGGACCTGACACTATAAGATACCCTTTATCGAAATAACCAGACGCATTACTTGTAAAATGGTAAGGCCCTACCTCGTCTTTAGCTTCAAAGAATGATTCTGTCCAGTAATAGTCTCTTTTGTTTTTGATCGTTTTGCCGCCCATGTCTTTGCTTTCCGCAATAATATGTATTTCGCCACTTTTAGCTGTTGATAGTGTATAAACAAATGCGCCAATGTCTTCTACCTTTGACCCAAAGCCGCTCTCTGCGCCATTAGATCCGCAAGCGCAAAAAGCAATGAGTAAAGACAGAACTAATAACATCGCCATAATCTTTTTCATTTCTCAATGTCCCCCTATTTTCATTTGACAAACACGAAATTGGTATAGGTTAAGCACAAAACACTTCATTTATTATGGTAAGTACAATCTGATACCATTGCCGTTCCATTTCTAATGCCCCTTCGTCTTTTGTTAATGCCCCTATCCCTTTTTTGATTGCTCGAATGCCAGCTCCAGCCACACCAAAAACTGCACTACCGATTGCATATCCTACGCCGAAATTTGTGTTTGAATGAAGCCCCCCTATTGTCACTCCTCTAACCCCGGCACCATTGAATACTTTTGTGTTTGCCAAAGCTTCTATTCCCATTTCTCTGCTTTTCCCACAGAAATAAACATTGACATCAAGAAATTTACCCATCCGGGACAATGTCAAAACGATTTTGTAATAGGCGTTTTGATTGTTCGGATGTACAATAAAAATCGCATCTGTTGGGCTTGATACTAGTCCCTTTGAGATTGTTCCTTTTCGAAAAAGAACGGGAATTTCATATTCTTCAAACCTGCTCACAAGCGCATTATGAACATCTTCTAAGTCAATACCATTTGAATCTATATACTTTATCGAATCTATTTGTGAAAGTCCTTTATAATTTTGTCGCTCCTCAACTGAATCCCATTTATCGGAAATGTCTGTTTTATCCCCATTCATTTCTTTGTTAGGCTGGAGATTCTCAGGATTATCGTTTGGTTTTTCCCTCCTGTCTCGCAAATAAAGGTTTACAGCATAATCGATATCAGCATAATCAATCTCCGTTTCTGATGTGCCTTTTGTTTTAATTCTGTCATCACGAATGATAAACTCTTCAAACTCTTTTGCGTCTAAATGCCTTTTTATCGCAATGTCATACACTTTCATAATGGTCCTCTCCTTTATGCTGTTTGTTGGTATTTTCACATTTGTTTTTGTGCTAGATTGCTATTTATCTATATCTGCATGCTTCCTCCTTGCTCCATCATTTTTGCTGCTCACAATTATATAAAATAAAAAAGTGTGCAGCCCCAAGGGAGCCACACACCGAAAAACGCATAACTCCGCTTGTTGCTACACAAAACCCTGACCAGAACCATCTAAGATGGGTGCCAAGTTGGAGGCTGCGTTTTTGCCGAAGCAGAAACGCACCCTTCTATGGATGATTCTGGTATTGAGTTTTGTGTAGCATAGTTATCATACCATACTCCTGCCTCTGTTTTCAATATCCCGCCGTCTTTTTCTCCTTTGGACATACAATAACGACGCGAGGCCGTAGGCGGGCCCTGCGTCGTTATGAGGGGGGGATCATCAAATCATAGATTTACATGAACAGGGAGGCTTGTCTATATGTCCTGATTATGACTCCTTTTGCCCGTTTTATTGTCCGTTATAAAGCAAATATCATTCTAAAAATACCTGTTATCCGGCCTTTTTTCCCTGCTCTTCCATGAGCAATTTGTCCGCCACAAGCGCGATGAACTCCCCGTTGGTGGGCTTGTCGTTCTTGCCGTAGATGTTGTAGCCGAAGAGGGCGTTCAGGTTCTCGATCTTGCCCCGGGTCCAGGCCACCTCGATGGCGTGGCGGATGGCCCGCTCCACCTTGCTGGGGGAGGTGTCGAACCGCTTGGCGATGCCCGGGTACAGCTCCTTGGTGATGCGGTTGATGAGATCCGGGTCGTTGTAGACCAGGCGGATGCCCTCCCTGAGGTAGTGATACCCCTTGATGTGGGCCGGGATCCCCGCCACCAGGAAGATGGCCGTCACCTTCT
>JAFSPW010000098.1 GCA_017451295.1 Clostridia bacterium | reverse complement strand
TCTCCTGCACAAGAGGCAGGGACACCTCATCCGTCACGGCTTTGCCGTGCCACCTTCCCCTCAAGGGGAAGGCTTTTGGGGGCGGGCCGCCGAGGGCGTCGGCCCCTACGGGGGCAAGAGGGCGATCCCACCGGCGGCTTTGCCGCCACCCCCCTTTACGCAAGGGAGGCGGGGACACCTCATCCGTCACGGCTTCGCCGTGCCACCTTCCCCTCAAGGGGAAGGCTTTTGGAGGCGGGCCGCCGAGGGCGGCGGACCCTACGGGGGTAAGAGGCGCCGTTCCCAGATCCCTCCGCTCGCTTCGCTCGGTCGGGATGACAAGAGGGGGTCGGGGAAGGCTTTTGGGGAGCGGGCCGCCGAGGGCGTCGGCCCCTACGGGGGCAAGAGGGAGCGGGCCGCCGAGGGCGGCGGGCCCTACTCGGCCCAGCCGATAAGTCGCTGCTCCGATTCCAGCTGACGGGTGGAAGCCTGGTCCATCAGGCTCTGCATCATGTCCCGGTAATGGGACTGGGTTTCCTGGTACAGCCGCCTTAGGCACCGGGGGTTGCACTTGTTCTCGGCCACCTGAGCTTCCCGGGAAAGCCCCTTAATGGCCTGGGTGACGGCGGTGCGGGTCAGCGCATCCCCTCGGTAGTTTTGAAACAGCGGACCCGTGCCCGGGTGGCGGTGGGCGTAGCTAATCAGTTCCGCCTGCAGGGGCTGAGGCAGTGTATGGACCTCGGTCCCCACGAGGATTTTCCCTTTTTTCACATCTTCCGCCGTTAACGCCATCAGTTCCGGCAGGTTGCTGCCGGTGAGGACGATGGTTTTGATCAGCAGATACTCCCGTTCGCGGTTTAACCGCTTGGCGGCCATGAGCAGCCGCTGATACTCCGCTCGGGTTAGTTCCGGCTGGGGCAAATCGTCCTGAGCGTAGCGGGCCACGGCCTGAAACTCCGGGTGTCCAGACCAGACCACAAAGCCATCGGCGGCGGCAAGGACGATGTTCACCGCCTGTTTAGAGTACCGCCGCTGCAGCAGGGTTTCTCCAATGGATTTGATGGTGCCCCTATGGATGGTCTTATCCTGGGGCAGCAGGTCATAGAGCTGGTTGAGCCGGGCACGATAGGTGCTGCGGGTGTTTTCCGTCAGCCCCGAACGCTGGTTCAGATACTCTTCAATGTCCTTTTGTGTGACCACCAACCCGTCCACAAGGTCCCTCCCGGTACGCAAAAAATCTTTTACTGCAATTTGCAGTATTACAAGTTGACTATACTGCAAAATGCAGTTTATGTCAATACAACAAAATGCAGTTATCTAATATTCTTTCAGGAGGAAAAACCTATGTACCGACGGATTCGGGAGCTACGGGAGGATCATGACCTGACGCAAAAGAAAGTAGCAGAACTTCTGCATTGTTCCCAGCAGGTGTACAGCAATTATGAGCTCGGCCAGCGGGACATTCCCACCGAAGTGTTGATTCGTTTGGCCCTTCTGTATCAGGTGTCCACGGACTATATTTTGGGCCTGAAAGACGAACCGTAAAGCACCGTAAACCTTCTTTCTTTTTCCTTTTTCGCCCTTGACAACGCCTCCCATTACTGATATACTACCCAGTGCTTCCCTTGGAAGCCCGTCGCGGGGTAGAGCAGTCGGTAGCTCGTCGGGCTCATAACCCGGAGGTCGGAGGTTCAAGTCCTTCCCCCGCAACCATAGAAAAACAGCCCACTGAGTGGTGGGTTGTTTTTTGTTGCCGTTCAAAGGGTACGGCATCGGACTAGGGCGGAGGGTGGTCTGGAGGCCGCAGGGCGGCCAAGCCGCCGTGCAAAGCAGTGCTCCGGATAAGGCTTAGTCAAAGAGCTCGGCATGCGGGAAATCTCCCTTGGCGTGGAAAGCGGCGACGACTGGACGCTCGACCGCATTCACAAGGGCTATCACGCCCAAGACATCTTGGAGCAATGTCACAAATTAGAGGAAGCGGGCATCGACTACTGGATGACCTTTTTGAGCGGCGTGGCCGGCAGGTCCCACAGCCGTGAGCATGCCATCCACTCGGCGAAGATTTTCAGCCAATGCAAGCCGATGCTCGTCGGCACCGGCGGGCTGACGCTCTTTCCCGGCACGCCGCTGTTAGAGGAGGCGCAGCGGGGAGAATTCGATCCGCTTTCCGAGAAGGAAATGCTGGAGGAGCTGAAGCTGTTTGTGGAGAACCTGACCTGCGACTGCTCGTTCATCACGCATCACACGATTTTTGGCGTCAATCTCTCCGGCCCCGATTTCCTTGCCCGAAAGGACAAAATCGTTGCCGCACTGGAGCGTCAGATCCACCACGGCGACCTCGAGCGCATGGCGGCGCTTCGCCGGTTCAAACAAACGCTGTAACCAAAGCAAAAACCGGCACCTCTTTGCACTCGCTCGGCAAAGGGGCGCCTGTTCTCAATGATCTTTCATTTCATCATTATGCTCGACAAACCGGAATCTGTCTATCTCTTTGCCTGCTTGTTGATCTGCACCGTCGATACAATTGCATAAATGATAACACCAACTATCAGGGGTATCTCAAGCAGAAATAACTTGTCTTTATGAAGCAATAGAGATAGGCCAATTATAAGAAAAACTGCACTCATAATACAGAAAACAATCGCTGACTGCCTATAATATGGCTTCTTATCCATCTTTCCCCTTTCTTCCTTTGAGGCATAAATATATGCATTATTGAATAAGAAGCCTTTATTTAGGAAGCTCCTGATACTGACGACTGCAAGAATAGCCGCAATTATAAATACCACTGAAGCTGTGATCCATTCTGCTGTGGTCATAAGGGTTTACCTCCACAAATCCCGATTTGTCTGTGTCCTGTTTTCTCTACTGCATCTGCTGCTCTGCCCAGCGGTAGACGGATTCCAGGGCGGGGATCAGCGTTTTGCCGCGCTCGGCAAAGGGGCGCCTGTTCTCAATGATCTGTCATTTTATCACTCCGCTCGACAAACCGGAATTTAGCGATTAGAGCTTCATGAAAGACTTGATTTCTTGTTCCAAGAGACGAAATACGTTTGCAACCAGATAGCCATCAGCGATTGCATGATTTAGACGAACGGTCACAGGCATG
>JAFSPW010000097.1 GCA_017451295.1 Clostridia bacterium | reverse complement strand
CAGTCGGCGAGCAAATTCTGCGTTGGTTCCATGAGGAGAATCGCAGATTGACTGGGGACCGTCAATCAAGATTTGACGAAGCAGAACCGGCACAGAAGGTGCCGCCCAATGTGCATGGGTTAGGCGTGGATTAGTATAAAAAACGAAGTTTTTTGACAGACTGCAAAACGGATTCTTCCGTTCCTTTTTTGTTCGCCCTACCTTTGGTAGGTTGCCGGGGGCGGGAGGCTTCGGTATACTGAAGGGGAGAGGAGGGGGAACAGATGAACCCATTTGTAACGGGAACCATGATTAAGCAGCTGCGGGAGGGGCGAGGGCTGACCCAGCAGCAGCTGGCCCGGGAGCTGTCCGTCAGCGATAAGGCGGTGTCCAAATGGGAGACGGGCCGGGGCTACCCGGACATCTCTCTCATGGAGCCGTTGGCTGCCGCCCTGGGGGTGTCGGTTATGGAGCTGATGAGCGGGGAGCAGGCGGTGAACACCAACGGCGCCGGGAATATGCAGCGGCTGAAAATCCATGTGTGCCCCCTGTGCGGCAATGTGATTGTCAGCCTGGGAGCGGCCATCATCAGCTGCCACGGCATTCTGCTGCCGGCTCTGGAGCCGGAGACTGTGGACGAAGAACATCGGCCCACCATCCAGCGGGTGGAGGATGAATACTTCGTTTCCCTGCCCCATGAAATGACCAAGACCCACCACCTGAGCTTTCTGCTGGCGGTGCGGGACGAGGGTTGGGAAGTGAAAAAACTCTATGCCGAGGGCCCCGCCGAAGCCTGGTTCCCAGTCGCCCGAACCAAATGCTTCTATCTCTACTGCAACCGCCACGGCCTCTTTCGCCTGCCCATAAAGTGAACGCCCGGCCCTTATTTGCCCTTGCGCTCCCTCTTTCTGTCATCCCCCAGGTGCAGTAAGGGGGAGATGCGCTTATAGAGCAGGAGCGTCAGCAGGGACACCACCAGGCCCTTTAGCAGGTTGAAGGGCACCACCGCAAACAGCACCAGGGTGCCAACGCTGCTGATGTGCCCGTTCACCTTGGTCCCCATGGCCACGATGGCCTCCAGGGGCATCCCGAACAGCGCCGCAAACTTGGGCAGCAGATACAGGGCGTTAAAGGCGCTGCCAAACACCGTCATCACCAGGGCCCCCAGCACCAGCCCCCACAGGGCCCAGGTGCGGCTGGGCTTGTGGTGATACAGCACGCTGGCGGGGAGCACGAAGGAGCAGCCCACGGCGAAGTTGGCAAAGTCCCCCACAAAGGCGGTGGAGGTCCCCTTGAGAATCAGCTTCAGCACCACCTTCAAAAACTCGCAGATGACCCCGGCCACCGGCCCCAAGTAGAACGTGCAGATGAGCACCGGCACCTCGCTCAAATCAATCTTATAGAAGCTCGGCGCAAAGAACAGGGGGATTTCCAGCAGCATCAGCACCGCCGCCACCGCCGCAAGCACCGCCGTATAGGTGATGTAGTGGGTGTCGGACAGGCTCTTTCGCTGCCGCATCACCCGCTTTTCCAGCACCAGCGCCAAAAGGAACAGCCCTCCGAACACCAGCAGGCACACCAGCACAAACCCCAGATTTTCCATACATACCTCCAACAAAAAAATCCCGAAGCCTCTCAGCCTCAGGATTTGCGGAGCATCGTCTATATGCGCTGCCATCTTTTCCCATCCGGACTGTACCGTCGGTCCCGGAATTTCACCGGGTCGGCCCCTTGCGGGGTTCATGGACTTTACCATCGGTCGGGAGTTTCACCCTGCCCCAAAGACTGTATTCGCTTCTTTTCTCACTATATCACGGCTGTTTCGCGCTGTCAACCGGCGCTTCGAGCCGGATAATAAACTCGTTCCCCAAAGACTCCTTTCTAAGCGCAAAGCCCCCCTCCAAAGGGAGACTGGTCACATTGTCCGTCGCCTGCACCGCCCCCTGGTCATACCCAAGCCCCAGGGTATTGGCCATGTAGGCAAAACCCAGTAAAGGCGTGTCCGGCACATCCAGAGCGCCCGTCAGCATCAAAGGCTCCCCGGTCCGGCTGTCCAGATACACTGTCAGCGTATACACATCCGCCCCCACCTGAGCATAGGCCTGCGCGCACCAGAGGGCATACCTGGCCCCGTCCCCAAGGGGGAAGTCCCTGAGGACGGCGGCGGTCTGGGGCGTTCGCCCCGGCAGGGTGCTCCCATCCGGCAGTTCCGACATCAGGGCGTTCCAGGCTGCCAAAGCCTCCGCCTTGGCTTCCGCCTCCGTCAGCTCCTCCGGCAGGCTCAGCCGCCGGGGTCCCGCCTGGTCCACCTGCTCTAACAGGCTCGCCCGCATCGAAAGGGATAGGGGAGACCCCACGCCGGTACTCCCCTGGGCCTGGAAGCTGACGTAGCTTTCCTTGCCGTATAGGCTCCGTTCCTCCGACCGAAGCAACAGGCTGCTGATGCCCACCGCCAGCAGGCCCACCAGCCCCGTGCCCACGCACAGCAGCACATATAGGAGCCTCGTGCGCTCACTCCTGGTCCGCTTCCTCAATGGGTGCCTCCTTTCCCCGCTTCTCCTGGGGCATGGGCAAATCGAACCATACGCTGGTGCCCTTATTCACGGCGCTTTCAAAGTGGAGTTCGCTCCCGTGCAGCTGAGCGATGCGGTTGCCGATGGCCAGCCCCAGCCCCGCCCCGTGCTGCGCCCGGGACCGGGACTTGTCCACCATAAAGAAGGCCTCCGTGATGCGGTTTAGCTCCTCCTCCGGAATGCCGATGCCCTCATCTTGCACGATGATGCGGTAGCGGTTCTGCTGCTTGCGGCCCGTCAGATAGATGGTTTTCCCCGGCTCGCTGGCCTTGCGGGCGTTGTCGATTAAGTTGGTTATCAGGGTCAGCAGCAGATCCTTTTCATACAGAATCTGCTGCTGCTCAATCTGGGTTTCCAATGTGAGCCCGTTTTGCTCCAACAGCGGCGTCACCACCGCAATCACATGGCCCAGGGCGCGCCGGGCATAGCCCCGGGTCAGCTGGAAGTCGTTCTTATCCAGCACCACCAGGTCCATCAATTTGAGCGACAGGGCTTCCAGCCGCTTGCCCTCGGAAAAGATAAAGTTGCTGGCCATGAAGGCATCCTCCTCGTCCAGCTCCGCCGAGCGCAGCATGTCCGCATAGCCGATGATGGAGGTCATGGGGGTCTTCAGCTCGTGGGAGAAGTTGGCCACAAAGTCCCGCTGCTGCTTGGCATACCCCTCCAGAGCCGTCACCTTCTGCTCGATAGCCTCCGCCATGGTGTTGAAGCTGATGGCCAAATCCCCAATCTCGTCCAGGCTCTTCACCTCTGCCCGCTGCTCATATTGCCCCTGACCGATCAGCTTCGCCGCCCGGTTGAGGGCCGTCATGGGCCTGGATACAAAGTAGGAGGTCAGCAGCACCGCCCCCACGCAGGCCATCACCGTGATAAGGTGCAGGGCCACAAAGGTGCGAACCTGCCGATGCCGGGCGGCAAACAGGTCCCCGGCGGGAAGCCGCACAAAAAGATAGTGGGTTTCGTTTTGCAAGGCGATGGCCCCGGCGGTGTGCAGCATGGGGCCCTCCGCTTCCGCCTGCAGGGTGTAGACTAACTGCCCCTCCTGCAACTGCTCAAAGGACAGCCGGGTGGGGAAGACCCCGTCCGCCGCCGCCAGCAGCCGCCCCTCTTGGTCATACAGAGCGCAGGCTGCCGCCGTCAGCCCCGCCCCCTGCCGGGAACGGGACAGAATCTGTTCCAGCATATCCGCCGTGGGGGAACCGTAGTACAGCTCCGCCATGGTGCTTTCCGCTTCCAGGGAGGAGGCCATGGCCCCATAGGCCGACACCATCTGCTCCACCCGCAGCCCCAGGGCCGAGGAGAAGTTGCTTTGAATCAGGATGTGCCCAAAAGCAGCAAACAGCACCGCCACAATCAGCACGGTGCATACGCTTATTTTCAGGGCAAACCGCATGGAGCCACCTCCTGTGGGGCTTATTGGTCCAATGTGGGCTTGTTCAGCAGCTCCGGAACGTCCAGCCGGTACCCAATCTTGTGGACGGTCTTGATTCTATCCCCCCAGTTCAGCTTTCGCCTCAGCCGCTGCACGTGCGAGTCCAGGGTCCGGCTCTCGCCGATATAGTCCGTCTCCCAGATGCGCTCAAACAAGGTCTCCCGAAACAGGGCCGTGTTGGGGTTCTGGCAGAACAGCACCAGCAGGTCAAATTCCTTCCTGGTCAAATCCACCCGCTCCCCGTTCTGGAACACGTCCCGGGCGTCCAAATCAATGCTCACATCCACCATGTTCAGCGTACCCTGGGTCTTGTTGTAGCGCCGGAGCACCACCTCAATCCGGGCCAGCAGCTCCACGATCTCAAAGGGCTTGACGATATAGTCCTCCGCCCCGAGTTTAAGCCCCTTCACCCGGTCCATCACATCCGCCTTGGCGGTCAAAAAGATGACCGGGATACCTAGCGGTCGGATAAAGGACAGCAGGTCGTAGCCGTCAAACTTGGGCAGCATGATGTCCAGCAGCACCAGATCGTAGGCGTTGTCCTCCAGCAGGTCCGCCGCCTGCTGCCCGTCATAGGCGCAGGTGACCGTATACCCCTGGCGGCTCAGGTTCATGCGTATCAGGTTGGCAATGGGCATTTCGTCGTCAACCACAAGAATTTTAATCATAGATACACCTCTCACTCTTTGGGTCGTACAGGGAGTATACCACCCAAATTCGGACAAAATGTAACATCTTCTGGACCGAAAGATAATTTTTTCAGGCCTTTTTCTTTCGCCCCGGGAAGGGTTTCCCCTTCTTCTGCTCCTCTTTTGGAAGGGGCACCTGCCGCACCGGCAGCAGATGAATGACCCCGTCTCGGTTCAGCCCCAGCAGCACCGCACACACAATGGGCAGCCCCAGCATGCCCGTGCCGCCGAACAGCCGGAACCCCACAAACATGCACATCAGCGTCAGCAGCGGGTGCAGCCCCACATGGTCCCCCACGATTTTCGGCTCCATCATCTGCCGAATAACGGTCAGCACCACATACAGCACCAGCAGCCCCAGCCCCCGGCGGGGTTGCCCCGTCAGCAGGCACACGGCCGTCCAGGGCAAGAGCACCGTGCCGCTGCCCAGCACCGGCAGAATGTCCAGCAGCGCCGTGCCCAGGGCGATGAGCAAGCTGTTCTCTATTCCCAATAGGCTCAGCCCCACGGACAGCTCCGTAAACGTAATCAGCAGAATCAGGGAGTAGGACCGAAGCAGCCGCCCCATAGTGGCGGCAAAATAGGCCATGGCCTTTTCCATCTTTTCGTAGGTCTCGGCCTTGATGTGCCGGGCCACCGCCCATTTGAGCCACCCAAAGTCCAGGGAGATAAAATAGGTGGCGATGACCATCAGCAGCACATTGATAAGCCCCGAGGGCAGGGCGGACATCAGCGACCCGATGACCCGCGCCGATACCTCTGCGAGCTTAGAGCGCAAGCTCACCAAGAGACTGTCCGAAAACCCCTCCAAAGCGGCGGCGCTTTCAGGGGACAGAAGACCCGTCCACCGGGAGGCGGCGTTTCGCAGCGACTCCACCGCCGGCAGAATCACATCGTTAAACCGGGTCACGGAGGTCCTGGCAAAGCTAAACAACCGGGAGCCGACCAGCATCGTCAAAAACGCCAGAAGGATATAGAACAGCGTCACCATCAGCGCCGCCACCAGCCGCCGGTTCACTTTCAGCCGCCCGGAGACAGCCAGCACCGGCCGCCGCAGCAGCAGGGAAAACAGAAACGCCAGCAAAAACGGCATCAGCAGCGGCAGCGCATAGGCAAAGCCAATGTATATCAGCCCCAGTATCCCCGCCCCGTAGGCAAGCCGTATTAAAACCTGTGTCATTCGTTCTCTTGTCATATGTATCATCAGTATACCAGTATTGCTTCCCTTCGTCAAATCCTGCCCCATTTAGTATGTACCGGAATTCTTCACTTTTGCCTTGACTTTTTTCCTCCGATTTGCTATTATGATTGGGCTCCATAAGGGGGCGTGCCAAATTAGCTCAGTTGGTAGAGCAGCGCATTCGTAATGCGCAGGTCGTCAGTTCGAGTCTGACATTTGGCTCCATCGGGGGCAAAGCGCGCGAAGCCTTGGCCCCCTTTCTTTCGGGGCGTAGCGCAGTTTGGTAGCGCGTTTGGTTCGGGACCAAAAGGTCGTGGGTTCAAATCCCGTCGCCCCGACCAACAAAAAGCCTGAAATCTCAATGGATTTCAGGCTTTCTGTTTGCACAGGAATGCGGGTAGCCTAAAAATGTACCCCCAAATGTACCCCATGGGGGTAAGCGTTTCTATCTGTCATAGCCCCTTAGAGTACATACAAATACACCATCATCAGCATACTCGGCAGAGGACTGACAGAATTTACTCCACTGCTTCGTCGTGCAAGGTATCATAACCACCTACGGCAGCCATCGCCACTATGACGGCGTTGATGAGGCACAGCAGCACATCCTGGGCCCGGACAACAGGGACTGTGAACACCGTGGCCAACACCAGCAGCACAGCCGCGAGCAAGTAGGCCCACAGCCGGGTGTGCAGCCGCCGAATCCCCGGCAGGTCCTTGGTGAACTCCGTGATAATCAGCACGGCCATGGTGGCGCCGCCATAGGAAGCGAGTTGTTCAAAAGTGAAGAATGTTTCAGGAATCATGTTCTTATCTCCTCTCAAATAAAATCGTTGGTTCGTTTCGCCTTGTCGTAACAGTCTAAGATGAATTTAGTGCTGGCGACGGCCTTGCTGTTCTCAAAGGCTGGCGTGTTTGTGCAATATCGGCGGTAGGCGTCGATATCCTCCAGCACATTCTCGAAATGTTCTTCGCTATGCTTCATGGTTCGGCGGCACTCGTCTGCAAACTCGATGATGCGCCGCCGGGCCTGCTTGGCATTCTCCTGAGCGTTGGATGCAATGTGCTGCTGCAGATTGGCCTTCAAAAGCCCCATCTCTTGCACAATCTCCCCCTGCTTGTCCGCTTCCCGGTCCTCCTTCGTCCACTTGCGGTTAAGGAGCAGGCTCACGATGGATACCACAGCGGCAATCAAGCTGCTGCTGGATAAGATGGCTATCAACAGGTTCATGGCTCTGTCACCTTGGTATACTCGGATTTGTTGGTGATGTACCCGTCCCCTTTGTGGGTCTGGATGCGATACCACCCGGAGGCGGCGGTGTCGATGAGTTTGAACTTGTCCCCACGGTGGGCGATAAACAGCCGCTTGCCATCTGTGTTGTCGGCCTCACGCACACTCACCCGCCAACCTATGACCTCCACCCGCCCTTTGGGCTCGGGGGCAGGGGGCGTCAGCTCCTCGGCAAACACCTGGGGGATGCCCCACCTGTCCCAGTCCTTAGCGCGGAATTTGGTCTTCACCACGCCGTATTTGCGGCCCTTGGCCTCGATAAGATAGCTGTCGCTTATCATATAGCCCACATGGGTGGCCTTGCCCTTGCTGTCCGTGTGGAACACCCACCAGCCCCGCTTAGGGGCTTCTTTT